>NZ_JAHPIV010000017.1 GCF_019039105.1 Desertibacillus haloalkaliphilus
CATCAATGGAAAGGAATTCAAAGTCATATAGGGTAGGGAGTAGGCACATAGCCTACCCCAACATTTGACTTAGAACCCTAAAAATTGAAAAAGTAACGATGGAATTTTCGTTTCAGTTACCATTAAGAATTGTTTAATAAAGGGGAAATCTGTTGAGGAATAGTTATGAAAAAGATCTCCCCACCACTCCGTTTCATAACGGCAAATCATACTTAAATTATAAAGCAACAAATAATGAACAACGATTTCAGGTAATGTTAAATAATCATCACGAATTCGTAATAAATAATAGTTGCCTGAATGACTACGGAGAAACGGTGCACAATCTAATCGGTTTAGTGGTTTTTCAAAAGGAATCACAACGTAGCCATTATTTTCGTAGGGTTCGTTTAGATGTGTGCGTGTACGGGTATTTAAAAAACGCCCCCAACTTGATACCCCAAGGTTAAAGTCATCAAGTAGTTTAGCTGTCACTTTAAAATCACTTTCCTCAGTCTTTTGTAACCGGTAAGAAATGGGCTTTTTATAAATACAGGCAAACAAAGGGTGTAGCTCAGGTACTTGTTTGAGGAGTACCTCCATTTTATATTTCTCTCCTTCCAAATGTTTCATGTGAAACATTTTGTCGTAAAAGTGCGAAAGGAGACCGTTTTTTTGTAGTCGGACTTCATCATTAAGAAACTCGTAATTTGACTTCTTGCGTTTTCTTGAGGACACACCATGGGCAAGGACTTGACTGTTTTCTGGGTAATGAGGGTCAACCGTTAAGATGCAAGCCTTCAGCAATTGAATCATGCCATAAAAGAGTAAAATTGGCCGTAGTTCGAGTGGTGCTTTGCTTGCTTGGATATAGTATTTTTCGCCATGTTCAAGGTGATAAATGAATGAGTAGCAGTTCTCATAGCTTAGGGTTTCGGCATCTTTAAGCTCACCTTTACGATAGCAGTCAGATAAGAAACGTTGTGTTAGTGTAGCTGATTGATATTTTGTAATGGGCTGCCAGTGTGTCGGTGTAACAATCGTCAATCCCTCCCTTTACGCTTTTTTTAACTATTATTCATGAACGTATTTTTTGAATAGTCAAACTTATACCGCATTCTTGACAGTAGTTTGTCCAATTGTTAAGCTACTAATAATATTTTCAGGAAACTTACAAGGAGAGAGGATGGAGTTTAGCGTGTGGGAAACTAAATTTGTTAAGGAAGGCTTAACTTTTGATGACGTATTACTCATTCCAGCGAAATCTGAAATTCTTCCACGGGATGTGTCGGTAAAGACGAAGTTATCGGAAACTTTAGAATTAAACATTCCGATTATTAGTGCCGGAATGGACACGGTAACAGAGGCAAAAATGGCAATTGCGATTGCCCGTGAAGGTGGTCTCGGCATTATTCATAAAAATATGTCGATTGAACAGCAAGCAGAAGAAGTGGATCGTGTAAAACGCTCAGAAAGTGGTGTCATTACAGATCCATTTTATTTAACACCAGATAGACAAGTATTTGACGCTGAACACCTAATGGGTAAATATCGAATTTCTGGTGTGCCGATTGTTGATGATGAGCAAAAGCTTGTAGGGATCATCACAAATCGCGACTTACGTTTTATTGAAGATTATTCAATTAAAATTAGTGAAGTTATGACAAGGGATAACCTTGTTACTGCACCTGTTGGAACAACGCTTGCGGAAGCTGAAGAACTGCTGCAAAAGTATAAGATTGAAAAACTACCACTCGTTTCTGATGACATGACATTAAAAGGGTTAATCACGATTAAAGATATTGAAAAAGTGATCGAATTCCCGAACTCTGCCAAGGATAGCCAAGGTCGCTTAGTGGCAGGGGCTGCTGTTGGTGTTACTACTGATACAATGGAACGTACAGCTGCACTTGTCGAGGCTGGTGTTGATGTTATTGTTGTTGATACGGCGCATGGCCATTCGCAAGGTGTTCTTGATAAGGTTGGCGAAATCCGTACGAAATATCCTGATTTAAACATTATTGCTGGTAACGTTGCAACAGCAGATGCAACAAGAGACTTAATTGAAGCTGGTGCTAATATTGTGAAAGTCGGTATTGGACCTGGGTCCATTTGTACAACTCGAGTGGTTGCAGGTATCGGTGTACCACAAATCACTGCTGTTTATGATTGTGCAACAGAAGCAAAGAAACATGGTGTACCGATCATTGCCGATGGTGGGATTAAGTACTCAGGCGATATTGCTAAGGCGTTAGCTGCTGGTGGACATGCGGTGATGCTCGGTAGTATTTTAGCGGGTGTATCGGAAAGCCCAGGTGAACGAGAAATCTACCAAGGACGTCAATTTAAAGTTTACCGTGGTATGGGGTCTATTGGTGCAATGGAAAAAGGCAGTAAGGATCGTTATTTCCAAGAAAATAATCAGAAGTTAGTCCCTGAAGGAATTGAAGGTCGTACACCATATAAAGGGCCTTTAGGTGATACTGTTCATCAGCTTGTTGGTGGTGTTCGTGCTGGTATGGGCTATTGTGGCACAGCGACTATTGATGAACTACGTGAAGAAGGGCAGTTCATTCGTATTACTGGTGCAGGCCTACGAGAAAGTCACCCACACGATGTACAGATTACGAAAGAAGCACCAAACTATTCGTTATAAAACGAACCGTTTCTTTCCTTTGTTTGTATTCAATATAGTTCGTTTTACCTTAAAATAGATAGGTCATTTACCTATCTATTTTTTTAATTTTAGGTATGGTAAAATTAGCTTTATGTGAAATCTAGTGGAGGTGTAAGGGTTGAAAAGCCTGCGTATCAATAAGTTTGTTTTTAGTTTTATGTTTATATTCCTGTTTGCAAATCTATTTAGTACGTCTTCGGAAGTGCGTGCTGATTTTAATAGTGGTGCAGATACAGCTATCCTTGTAGATGCTTCAACAGGGAATATTCTTTATGAAAAAAATGCCGATTTTACTGCTGGTGTAGCCAGTATGTCAAAAATGATGACTGAATACCTTGTTCTTGAAGCTGTTAATAATGGTTCGATTAACTGGGATTCCGTTGTTCCTATTAGTGATCTCGTTAATCAGGTCTCACATAGCCCTGGTCTATCAAATGTATTTTTAGATCCTGATGAGGACTATACTGTTCGTGATTTATATGAAGCGATGGCGATTGAGTCTGGGAATGCCGCGACTATGGCGCTAGCCGAGTATGTTGGAGGAACGTATACAGATTTTGTACGAATGATGAATGATAAAGCAGAAGAGCTTGATTTGCAGGACTACAAGTTTGTTAATTCGACAGGACTCAACAACAGTTATTTATTTGGTCAGCATGCAGAAGGTACGGCAGAAAATGACGAAAACCAAATGTCAGCACGAGCAACAGCAAAGCTAGCGTATCATTTAATTAACGATTATCCAGAAGTTTTAGAAACAGCTAGTATTCCAATGAAGTACTTCCAAGGTGAACCGGCAACAGGTGTAACACCACAGGAATGTCTAAATGATTGGACATGTATGAAAAACTGGAATGACATGCTTCCGGGACTTGGTCACTTTTACGAAGGAATTGACGGGTTGAAAACTGGGTATACTGACTTTGCAAAATATTGTTTTACCGGGACGGCAGAAAGAAATGACTTGCGTCTAATTTCTGTTGTCATGGGGACAGAATCAGAAACAGAACGCTTTAATGAAACACGTCGATTAATGGATTATGGCTTTAATACGTTTTCTAGCCAAGAGGTAATTGCTGCTAACGCGGTGATAGAAGATCATCAGACAGTGCCAGTCGCAAAAGGGAAGGAAAAAGAAGTTGCGATCTCAACGAATGAAGCGTTAACGGCAGTGGTTAAAGAGGGTGAAGAGGACTACTATCGTGCAGAGTTACAATTACATCCTGAGCTTTTAAATGAAGATGGAGAGTTAATTGCCCCACTCGAGCGCGGGGAAGAAGTGGGCACAGTTAACATCGTTTATGAAGGCGAAGGTGATTATGACTCGTTAATTGCTTCAGAAACTGTACACCCACAAGTGGCTGTTGTTACAGATACAGAGGTTGAAAAAGCTGGTTGGTTCAGAATGATGATGCGTGGTATTGGAGGCTTTTTCTCTGGAATTTGGTCAAGTGCAGCTGATACTGTGAAAGGCTGGTTTTAAAGAGTATTAGTAATTCTTAAAAACCGAGCAAATATATCGAGATTTAATTGGCTAATGTACAGATTAGTGGTAAAATAAATACAGAAAATTTATTATATTGTATTATAAACCGACAAGAAATTTATACAATATACGTCATCAAAGTAAAAGCAAATATAGGAGGAATTACATATGAGTAACACTGGTACAGATCGAGTAAAACGTGGAATGGCTGAAATGCAAAAAGGCGGCGTTATTATGGATGTTGTTAACGCTGAACAAGCAAAAATCGCTGAAGAAGCTGGTGCAGTAGCGGTAATGGCTCTAGAGCGTGTTCCTGCAGATATTCGTGCAGCAGGCGGTGTAGCACGTATGGCTGACCCAACAATTGTTGAAGAAGTTATGGAAGCTGTATCAATTCCAGTTATGGCAAAGGCACGTATTGGCCACATCGTTGAGGCTAAAGTGCTAGAAGCATTAGGAGTCGACTACATCGATGAAAGTGAAGTATTAACACCAGCTGATGAAGTTTACCATTTAAATAAAAATGATTTCACGGTTCCATTTGTTTGTGGTGCACGTGATATCGGTGAAGCTTGCCGCCGTATTGGTGAAGGTGCTTCAATGCTACGCACAAAAGGTGAGCCGGGGACTGGAAACATTGTTGAGGCAGTTCGTCATATGCGCATGATGCAATCACAAATTCGCAAAGTAGCTTCAATGTCAACAGATGAGTTAATGACTGAAGCGAAAAACACAGGTGCTCCTTATGAATTACTATTAAACATTAAAGAAACAGGCAAGCTTCCTGTTGTTAACTTCGCAGCTGGTGGTGTGGCTACACCTGCAGATGCGGCACTCATGATGCAATTAGGTGCTGATGGTGTATTCGTAGGATCAGGTATCTTCAAATCAGATAACCCACAACAATTTGCGCGTGCGATTGTTGAAGCAACGACACATTATGAAGATTACAAGTTAATTGCTGAACTATCTAAAAACTTAGGAACAGCAATGAAAGGGATTGAAATTTCAAACCTTGAGCCATCTGAGCGTATGCAAGAGCGCGGTTGGTAAAAAAACAAGCTGTTTAAGGCTTGTGCGCTGTAGAAAATGACAGCAAGTACAACATTGTAAAGGAGCTTTGAAATGGTTAAGATTGGAGTCCTTGCTCTACAAGGTGCAGTCAGAG
Organism: Desertibacillus haloalkaliphilus; assembly: GCF_019039105.1. NCBI lineage: Bacteria > Bacillati > Bacillota > Bacilli > Caryophanales > Bacillaceae > Desertibacillus > Desertibacillus haloalkaliphilus. Next base: position 5,311 of record NZ_JAHPIV010000017.1, read on the forward strand.
AGCATGTCAAGTGTCTAACAGCGCCGGATACTGAGGTTGTCATTGTAAAGAAAGTTGAACAACTTAATGAGATTGACGGCCTAGTGTTCCCTGGTGGTGAGAGCACTACGATGCGCCGTTTAATTGATAAATATGGTTTCTTTGAACCATTAAAAGAGTTTGCAGCTGAAGGTAAGCCGATCTTCGGTACATGTGCTGGGCTGATTTTAATGGCTAAGCATATTGCTGGACAAGATCAAGGGCATTTAGAGTTGATTGACATGACTGTTGAGCGTAATGCATTTGGTCGTCAACGTGAAAGCTTTGAAACTGATTTAATTGTGACTGGAGTTGGTGACGACGTTACAGCTGTATTTATTCGAGCACCATTAATTAAATCTGTTGGTGAAAACGTCGAGATTCTTTCAAAATATGACGAAGAAATCGTTGTCGCACGAGAAGGGCAATTTTTAGCTTGTTCCTTCCATCCAGAGCTTACCGATGACCATCGCTTCCATCGATATTTTATCGAAATGGTAAGAGAAGCGAAGGATAATAAAGTACGTATGTAATTGTCAAAAACTAGGTATAATCAATAGTAATATCTTAAAGCGTTGAAGGGAATTAGTAATCACATTCGTTTGTTCAGAGAGTCGATGGGTGGTGTGAATCGATGAAACGGTGCGGTGAATCCCTCCCTGAGTAAAATACTGAAACATTGTTAGTAAGTATTTTCGGTCATCTTCCGTTACAAGATGTTGAGCGACATCAGCACGTATGCTGGTGTAAGTAGGGTGGCAACGCGAGAACTCTCGTCCCTTTTTTAGGGGATGAGAGTTCTTTTTAATGGGTATAGAAATATAAAGCAAGAAAGCTAAAGGAGGAACATCGACAATGTTAGATATTAAATTACTACGAAAAGACTTTGAAGGAATTAAAAAGAAGCTAGAGAACCGAGGGGAAGAGTTAGGCAACATCGATCGTTTTAGTGAGCTTGATGAAAAGCGAAGACAGATTATTGTCGAAGTAGAGGAACTAAAAGGCCGTCGCAACAAAGTATCTCAGGAAGTAGCTGCCCTAAAACGAGAGAAAAAAGATGCAGACCACTTAATCACTGAGACGAAGGAAGTATCAGCAAAAATAAAAAGCTTGGATGAAGAATTAAAGCACCTCGAGCAAGAGCTAGATGAACTGTTGCTGACCATTCCAAATATTCCACATGAAAGTGTTCCTGTTGGATTAACAGAAGATGATAATGTTGAAGTTCGTGCATGGGGTGAGAAAAAAGAGCTTGAGTTTGAGGCGAAAGCACACTGGGATATCGCGACAGAGTTAGGGATTATCGACTTTGAACGGGCTTCAAAAATAACCGGTAGCCGTTTTGTTGTTTACAAGGGTTTAGGGGCACGTCTTGAACGCGCATTAATTAACTTCATGATGGACCTACACCAAGATGAGCATGGCTATGAAGAGATTCTCCCACCATATATGGTGAATCGTACAAGTATGACAGGAACAGGGCAATTGCCAAAGTTTGAAGAGGATGCATTTAAAATCCGTGAGGAAGATTACTTCTTGATCCCAACTGCAGAAGTACCTGTCACTAATCTTCATCGTGATGAGATTTTAACTGGTGAGGAGCTGCCGATTACATATACAGCTTATAGTGCTTGTTTCCGGTCTGAGGCAGGTTCAGCTGGGCGTGATACTCGTGGCTTAATCCGTCAGCATCAATTTAACAAAGTTGAGCTCGTTCGTTTTGTAAACCCTGATGATTCATATGACGAGCTTGAAAAGTTAACTGGACATGCCGAGAAAGTTTTACAGTTGTTAAACTTGCCATACCGTGTGATGAGTATGTGTACGGGTGATTTAGGGTTCACAGCAGCTAAAAAGTATGACATTGAAGTATGGTTACCAAGTTATGATACGTATCGCGAGATTTCTTCTTGTAGTAACTTTGAGGATTTCCAAGCAAGACGTGCAAACATTCGTTTCCGCAGAGAAGCAAAAGGAAAAACTGAGTTTGTCCACACATTAAATGGCTCAGGTCTAGCAATTGGTCGTACAGTAGCGGCTATTTTAGAAAATTATCAGCAAGAAGATGGCTCTGTCATCGTTCCTGAAGTATTAAGACCGTATATGGGGAATGTAGAGGTTATCAAAGTAAAATAATTAGTGGTTTATGTAAAAGTGATCGGGGCGAAGCTAGTCGACGCTGGGATAAATGGTTAATTTTTTATCTTTTGTCCCAGCATTTTTTTATGAAAATAATGGTTGTCAGCTTTCTTTGTTTTATGGTATACTTCTTTTGTCGAAAAAACACGGAGGAATACCCAAGTCTGGCTGAAGGGATCGGTCTTGAAAACCGGCAGGCGGGTCAAACCGCGCGGGGGTTCGAATCCCTCTTCCTCCGCCATATTAAAAATATCCAACACTACGGATTACTGTAGTGTTTTTTTAATGGAAAAGGGGCGGAGCTACCTAGCATGAAGTGACAATGGTGGAAGGTCATGATGGTAGTAAGCAATGTAGTAAGTTCGCTTACTCGCACCACCTTAGATTAGAGTATGTGGGTTAACTTCCTGAGTGATAGAGGAGTTATGTCAAGGAAGGCAGTTTTAAAATAAATCGATGTATAGACCTTCTTTCATTAACGCATACTATAATGTACGAGTATGAACTAATGGAGGGTTAGCGTGAAAAGTATCGAAAAAAAGCGAGAGGTCGAAAAAAGTCGACTTGACCAAGTTGAGAAGGCTTTTATTCGGTGGAGCTGTTTCAGAAAGTATGAGGAAGATAAAATGCGCAAAACGAAGTAGTATTGATGTACTGCTTCGTTTTCGTTGTTATGGCCGTTTTCGAAAGGGTCTACCGGTGTGTGAAAGTGTAGTTGTGAAGTGAGCACCTGCATTGCCTTTGATTGAACTTTACTGTATTTTCGTTAGAGAAGACTTTATAATGTAGGGAAAACAATTAAGGTGATACGATGGATGAGAAGCAGCATGTTGAAGATCAATATTTTATGAAGAAAGCCATTGAACAAGCGATGTTAGCAGGGGAAAAGGAAGAGGTACCAATTGGTGCGATCATTGTGAAGGACGGTCACATTATTGCTTCAGCTCATAATATGAGGGAAACCAGTCAACAGGCCAGTGCCCATGCTGAGCTATTAGCAATTGAACAAGCGTGTAAACATGAACAATCCTGGCGTCTGCCTGGATGTACGTTGTATGTAACGCTCGAGCCATGTCAAATGTGTGCAGGTGCTGTCATTCAGTCACGTGTTGATCGCGTCGTTTATGGTGCAAGTGACCCGAAGGCTGGTTGCGCTGGTACCTTAATGAATTTATTGGAAGACCCTCGCTTTAATCACCGTGCAGAAGTTGTTGCAGGTGTGTTAAAGGGTGAATCTGCGCAGTTATTAAAAGACTTTTTTCGACAATTACGTGAAAAGAAGAAAAAGAAGAACAGCGAAAGTCAGTCAGATTCAACTTAAAATCTGGTGGAATACAACGATAAAATATGTTATATTTTCAAAAAAGGTTTTTATCTTAAGGCACTGGAGGTATTTAAGTGAATCCCAATCAATTTTCATTAGAAACTGCCCAAAAGCTTGCTGAAAAGTTAAATATGCCAATCGAACATATTATGCATACACCGAAGCATATTATTATGGCTAAGATCGCTGAACTTGAGAAAAAAGAAAACGAAAAAACTGAAGAGGATTCAAATTAATACATAGTTGTAAATGCAAGTGACATACTAGCACTGGATAACATATCCGTGATTGTCTTTTTGTTACTATTGCATTTTAGTGAAAAAACATCTATACTAATAAATGCGTCAAACAAAACAGACGCAAACAACAATGTTATACACTTTGTCGTGCTAGGTGGGGAGGTAGCGGTGCCCTGTACTCGCAATCCGCTATAGCGAGGCTGAATCCCTTTCCGAGGTTTTGTTGCCGTAGGGTCTGCCCTAAGTAAGTGGTGTTGACGTTCGGGTTCTACGCAACGAAAACCCATGAACCCTGTCAGGTCCGGAAGGAAGCAGCAGTAAGTGGCCCCTTTCGTGTGCCGTAGAGTCGCCTGAACCGAGCTAACTGCTTAGGTAACGCTTATGGCAACTTAATCGAAGAAAGGTGCACGGCAGTAAATTTATAGATAAGCAACCAACTTCTTGATGAAGTTTGGTTGCTTTCTTAATGTTTTCATTTGTTTACAGGAAAGTTTTGAAATCTATAGGTTGAATCGGTATAATAGGAATGAAACGAAGGACGAAGGAGGGTGTGGGATGAGCTATCAAGCGTTATATCGAGTTTGGCGCCCGCAGCAACTGAAGGATGTTGCCGGACAAGAGCATATAACGAAAACATTACAAAATGCATTAGTGCAAATGAAGTTTTCCCACGCATACCTATTTACTGGTCCTCGTGGCACGGGAAAAACGAGTGCTGCTAAAATTTTAGCAAAAGCCATTAACTGTAAGGAAGCACCAACAGCGGAACCGTGTAATCAGTGTGAGGCGTGTCGGGGAATTACTGACGGGTCAATTGTTGATGTCATTGAAATTGACGCTGCCTCAAATAATGGTGTCGACGAAATCCGCGATATTCGTGATAAAGTAAAATTTGCACCAAATGAAGTGACTTATAAGGTCTACATCATTGATGAAGTTCACATGTTATCAACGGGTGCATTTAATGCATTACTAAAAACTCTTGAAGAGCCACCGAAGCATGTTGTCTTTATTTTGGCGACAACTGAGCCTCATAAAATTCCACTAACGATCATTTCAAGGTGTCAACGGTTTGATTTCAAACGCATTTCAAACCAGGCGCTCGTAGATCGTATGAAATATATCGTTTCAGAAAGTAACCTGAACGTCGAGGAAGAGGCTTTTTATATGATCGCTAGAGCAGCTGAAGGTGGGATGCGGGATGCACTAAGTTTGCTAGATCAAGCGATTTCATATGCGACCGAGCAAGTGACGACTGAAGATGTTCTTTCGATTACAGGAGCTGTTTCACAGCAGTTCTTAACCGATATAGCGAGGGCGTTGAAGGACAACGACGCAGCTTCTGCCTTAAAGGCGGTCGACGAGCTTGTTCGCGAGGGCAAAGAGCCATTACGGTTTATTGAGGATCTCATTTATTACTTCCGTGATATGTTATTATATCAAACTGCCCCCGCGTTAGAAGAAGTCCTTGATCGCGCAGCTGTCGATAATGCCTTTGTGGAGTTAGCAAATGAGATAGCAAACGAATGGCTATTTGCAGTAATTGAGAGCTTAAATGAAAGTCAACAAGAAATGAAGTGGTCAAGTCACCCGAAGATCTTTCTTGAGTTAGCTGTCGTCAAGGTTTGTAATCAGCAAAAGCCTTCTGTAACAACGGCAACGAATGATCAAGATTATGAGCAGCTTAAAACAAAGATTGGCGAGCTTGAGAACGCATTAACGAAGCTAAAACAAGAAGGCATAAGAGAGGCTTCTAGTGAGCAGCAAAAATCTCAACCGAAAGCACAGCGTCGCCCACTTAAGAGCCAACCAGGTCAGGGACGAGTGGCTAGTGCTCAAGTAAAAGAGATGTTAAAATCAGCGACAAAGCAGGATTTACAGCAATTAACGAGTGAATGGGGAAATGTAATGGAGCGGGTACGTCAGCAAAATATCCCTGCTCATGCATGGCTTAGTGATAGTAAGCCCGTCGCTTGTTCACCTGATTCATTTTTATTAGGCTTTCAAAATGAAATGCATCGCGATATGATTGATACGAAGTTTCGTGATTTTGTTGAAACCGTTGTTCAAGAAACGTTTCAACAACCTTTAAGACTTGTCACTGTTTTACTGAGCCAATGGGAACAGATTAAGGATGATTATGTTCGTGAACAACGCAGTGATGAGACTGATTCAGAAGAAGATCCATTGGTCGATGAAGCGATCAAACTAGTTGGCTCTGATCTAGTGGAAATTATAGAGTAGCCAGGCTTCATAATTGGCCGTGTTCATGATAATGATAAAAAGAATCTTAGGATGATACCAAGGAGGACCTTACGATGAAAAACATGGGAAATATGATGAAACAAATGCAAAAAATGCAAAAGCAAATGGCAAAGGCACAAGAGGAATTAAAAGATAAAACAGTTGAAGCAACTGCAGGCGGTGGAATGGTTAAAGTCATTGCTAGCGGTGATAAGCGTGTCTTAGATGTTGAAATTTCAGAGGATGTTGTTGATCCTGATGATGTTGAAATGCTCCAAGATTTAATTTTAGCGGCTACGAACGAAGCGCTTAAGAAAGTGGATGAATTAGTAGAACAAGACATGGGGAAATTTACTAAAGGAATGAATATCCCAGGCATGTTTTAGGGGGTTAACTGCTTGCAATATCCTGAACCAATATCGAAGTTAATGGAAGGATTTATGAAATTGCCAGGCATTGGACCAAAGACTGCGAGTCGCCTGGCTTTTTTCGTTTTAGACATGAAGGAAGATGATGTGCTTGATTTTGCAAAAGCGTTAGTCAATGCAAAGCGGAATTTAACGCACTGTTCGATGTGTCATAACATTACCGATTCTGATCCGTGTCCGCTTTGTTCGGATACGAAACGAGATCATTCGATGATTTGTGTTGTCCAAGATCCAAAAGATGTCATCGCCATGGAGAAAATGAAGGAATACTTCGGACTATACCATGTCTTACACGGTGCCATCTCACCAATGGACGGTGTTGGTCCAGAAGATATTAAAGTTCCTGAACTACTAAAGCGTCTCCAAGATGATGAGGTTCAAGAGCTGATTATTGCGACGAACCCAAACATTGAAGGCGAAGCGACTGCCATGTATATTTCACGTCTTGTTAAGCCAACGGGCATCCGGGTCACTCGAATCGCTCACGGCCTTCCAGTTGGAGGAGACTTAGAATATGCCGATGAAGTGACGTTATCAAAAGCAATTGAAGGGCGACGTGAGCTTTAAATCAGTGTAGGAGATAAGTGAAAAGGAGTTTAATGCTTATGTTTTTTCAACGGAAAAAGCGAATCAGACAAGCGGAGGATGAACGGTTACTAGCATTAATTGAGGAAATGAAACAGCGCTTGTCAAAGCAACAGGCGATTATTTCCAGTAGTGTTGACCCATCACCGACTGTTTTAAATGATTTGCGAATAACAGAAGCTAAATATCTTTTTCTTTTAAAAGAGGCAAGAGTACGCCATGAAAATGGGAACGACAAATCTAATTAAGGGTTGTCGTTCTTTTTTTGTCCTTCTCGTCATATATATTTGATGAGTAGATGGCTTGTTCAAAAGCTTACAAGCAGAGGGGGACGTGTCGTATAATGGATCCGATATTGTTAGTATCGCTACTAGGAGGACTCATCTTTTTATTGCTGGTCATTGGTGCACCAATTAAACCTCTACGTTGGCTTGGACAAGGGGCAATCAAGTTGATGATTGGTGCGTTGTTTTTATTTTTCCTTAATGCATTTGGGTCAATGATTGATTATCATATTCCGATCAATCTAGTTACTGCATCAGTGTCGGGATTTTTAGGTATCCCTGGTGTTGTGTTATTAATTGCACTTGAACAGTTTATTATCCCGTAAGCAAATAATAACGTTGAGATAGCGATGAGGGTCTCCTAGAGGGCGTAGCCGAACCTCTTAGGTTACCCTCTTTTTTTATGTGTACAGACACGGAAAACGGGTATTGAACATATAGTAACAACAAGTTCGTTATCTTGTGGAAAAAAGATAAATGAAAAAATTTAAAATAGTGTATATTTTCCGTCGTAAGTGGGGATTACTGGATAGTGGAGGTGGAACATATGGGAGAAGCGTATAACCAACAATATCAACATAAACATAAACAATGTGTTGTTTGCGACGAAAATAAACAACAAGGCATTCATTTATTTGATTCATTTATTTGCGAGGACTGTGAAAGGGAAATTGTCTTAACTGATACGAAAGATAAATTATATAAGTATTACCTTGAAAAATTACGTAAGATCAAATTACCATCAACGAGTTAAATTAGGTCCGGAAAAAGTAATGGGTTCGGTTTCTTATCGTAAACATTAAAATGCAAGCTAAAATGCCTATCAAGTTATAGTAATTTGATGGGCATTTTCTTTTGATATAGTTCCATTCATACGTTTTTTTTGAGTACACCCTTAGAATGTGTTAAATGTCTTGATTATTTTTTTCAAGTTCTTTCTTCTTCTTCCTTTTCAAGAATAACTCTCTTCTTTTCTTCATTGCTTTAGTAATATATCCACCTTTAAAATTTCTTGGCTCATAGGATGCAACAAACGCATGTGGCTCATACTCACTGACTAACCTATAAAATTCCTTTTCTCTATTTCTTCTGGCTGTACAGTCTAAACGATATCGAATAGAATTCATCCCTTCAACTTCACTTGTGGAAACACTAAATCCAACTTCTCTTAATCTATTAATGAGACTTGAATTTTTTTGAGGAATATTTGCTTCAATGGTTACATAACCAATTGCTAATTTCTCTTCTAAAAAGCTCCCAGCACACACTCCTGCACCAAAGCCTAATGCAAAAGCAGCCATGTTTATATAATTTGATAAATCACTGAATACAAGACCTAATGCAGCTACATAGATAATACCTTCAATCATACCCATAACCGAGGCCTGCACTCTCATCCCCTTCACAGTAAGGATTGTTCTGAGTGTTAAAGCTGGCACATACAATAATTGCACGATAAAAATAATTATGGCTTGTAACATGGCAATCTTCCTTTCAATTAAAGTACGCCGTGTGAATGTAATAGAAAAATACTCCAATGTCTGATCATTTATTATATGCATTAAAAAAAATTTATTGAGAACTTAATCATTGCCTGTTTAAATAATTACTTACTTTTTTTCAATATCTCCCATAAAATGAGCCCAATATCAACATTCAACGATAACAGAGCCTAATAGTAAAAAAAGCCTTGTAACAACTTGGAGTTGATACAAGGCTTTTTTAATTACACATTTATATAGCTTTCTTAGCATTTTCATTAGTTACTTTACCATCTGTTTTCTTCTTTTGACGATTCCTTAACTGTCCAATTCCCATCTCTTTTGCTTCCTTTTGTAAAGATTTAAGCAAACTAAATACCATTAGCCCCATAATAACTGAGAATGGAAGAGCTGCAATGATCATTGTGTTTTGCAGAGCTTGCAGTCCACCAGAATAAAGCAGAGCAAGAGCAGTAATTGAAAGGAATATTCCCCAAGTGACCTTAATTCTACTACTAGGATTTTGTGATCCGTTAGTTGTCATCATACCTATAACGAATGTACCAGAGTCTGCGGATGTAACAAAGAACGTAACAATAATCAGAATGGCTAAAATCGATATTGCCATACTAAGTGGATAACCTTCTAAAACTCCGAATAGCGACTCTTCGGGTGATAACGAAGATATTGATAGCAACCCAGACATTTCTGTTGTAATTGCTGCACTTCCGAATGTCGTAAACCACAGAAAACCAATAAGTGATGGAACTAGTAGAACATATACAACAAATTCACGGATGGTTCTTCCCTTTGATACTCTGGCGATAAAAATACCTACAAATGGAGACCAAGCAATCCACCATGCCCAATAGAAAATTGTCCATCCATTAATCCAGCTTCGACTCTCTTCGTTAAGTGGGGCAATTCGAAAACTCATATTAATGAAATTTTGCATGTAAGCCCCTATGGTATCAATAAATAGATTTAAGGTAAAAATTGTTGATCCAAAAACAAATACGATCAAGAAAAGGACGGCGGAAAGTCCCATGTTTAAATTACTTAGGATCTTAATACCTTTGCTTAAACCAGTTAATGCAGATATCATAAATAAGGCTGTAACAATAAGAACGATGATAGTTTGCGATGTAATATTACTAGGTATGCCAAATAAATAGGTGAGTCCTCCATTTATTTGCATGGCACCAAACCCTAGTGTTGTTGCAACCCCGATAACTGTTGAAATAACAGCTATGACATCAATAACCTTACCAACGGTTCCATCTGCATGCTTACCAATTAACGGTCTTAATGTACTACTAATTAAACTGCGTTCACCTTTTCTAAAGGTAAAGTAACCAAGAACTAAAGCAACGGACCCATAGATTGCCCATGCATGGATACCCCAGTGAAAAAATGTAAATCTCATTGCATCCATAACGCCTTGATCAGTCCCAAGTTCACCTGTAGGTGAACTTACAGCGTAGTGACTAATAGGTTCGGCTGTGCCATAGAAAATTAAACCAATACCAACACCTGCACTAAATAGCATGGCGAGCCAAGTTGGTCGCGAAAACTCTGGCTTGTCCTCTTGTTTCCCTAGTTTGATCTGGCCAACTGGACTTACTAGTAAGTAAAAGCACACGAATACAAACACCGATACTATGGCTAAGTAATACCAACCAAACGAATTGGTAATAAAACCTTGTGTGCTACTAGTGACACTCTCTAATGATTCAGGCATTGTAATTCCCATAAGGACAAGACATGCCACTATTGCTAATGATGCGTAAAAAACAACTGAAACATTTCTCATATAAATTAATAACTCCTATCATTGATTTGTTCGCAGTGGGTTTTACTACGATTGGAGAAACATATAAAAATGTAAAACCAATATTTAAAAAGGATTTTTTTGAAGCTTTATACAACCCCCAAAATATCAACTTGCCCTAATAGAATGAATAAACTAGACAAGTTTTAAATCATTTAAATAAAATAAATAATTTGGGAACTTTTATATTGTAAAGAAAAAAGAGATATTAAGCACATGTGAAATGTAGTCTCTATTCGAGCTATAGACTGACTAGTCCATGTTAGAAGAGGTGAACCCTATTAATTCTTAAAAATTATCATGTTACCTGTCGTATAGTGTAGAAGCCTGGGGTATAACCTTTGGAAATTAATTTTGTGAAATGAGGGTAATAATGATTTAGCATAAGATTTGGAATGAAGAGCGATTGAATGGAAACAGTAAAATTTTTGATTGTCTTCTTCAACAAAGGAGATTGAGAGTTAAAGATCTCTATTATTAAAGTTGCAGCTTAGAAATACATCTTCTTGTGTAAATGATGATAACGGAACCCATTACGAAAAATGGGCTTGTTTTTTTATCGTTTTTCGTAAAATTCCTTTATAATGGAGGAAAAAGGAAGGTTTTTGAATGTCAGAACGAGAACAGTTGCCATTGTATAATCAATTACTTAGACATGCAGAGAAATGCCCCCGTTCGTTTCATGTACCTGGCCATAAATATGGACGTGTTTTCCCTGAGGTTGGACAAGCCTATTTTTCAAAATTGCTCGCTCTTGATGCGACTGAGCTTACAGGGTTAGATGACTTGCATGCGCCAACTGAAGCGATTCAAGAAGCACAGCAATTAACGGCAGAGTTATATGGGGCCAGTCAAAGTTATTTTCTTGTGGGTGGTTCTACTGCAGGTAACTTAGCAATGATCCTTGCAACATGTCAGCCTGGTGATGTCGTCTTAGTGCAACGTAATAGTCACAAGTCAATCATTAATGGGTTAAAATTAGCCAATGTAACACCAATTTTTTTAACCCCTTCTTTGACAAAAGATGCACAAATGGGCTATGGAGTGACGTATGATACAGTAGAAAAAGCCATTTATAAGTACCCCGAAGCAAAAGCGTTGTTGCTTACAAACCCGAATTATTTTGGGATGACAGTCAATGTGCGTGAAATGGTCAAACTAGCCCATCAAAATAACGTAGCTGTATTAGTGGATGAAGCGCATGGTGCTCATTTTGGAATAGGAGAACCATTTCCGGATTCGGCACTAGCTGCTGGCGCCGATCTCGTTGTTCATTCTGCTCACAAAACCTTGCCAGCGATGACAATGGCTTCATTTCTTCACTACAATAGCTCTCTGGTTCGTCAGGAAAAGGTTGAGGAGTGCTTGGAACTGCTACAGTCAAGCAGTCCTTCGTACCCGTTAATGGCTTCCTTAGACCTTGCGCGGTATTATCTAAGGGGTGTCAAAGGACAGGGGATTAGTAAGTTAGTAGAAAACCTTCATAAATTCAAACAGATGCTCGTTGAGATTCCGCAAGTTGAAGTGCTTGAAGGTGAAGAGAACCGCTATGTGATTGACCCACTAAAAATCACTCTTCGTTCGAGGTGTGCTCTTTCTGGCTTTCAAATTCAAGCGTTATTAGAGCAGCAAGGGATCTATACCGAGTTGGCAGATCCTGATCATGTTCTGTTTGTCATGCCATTAGCAGATGAAGAGGTTGACACGATGGTCATAGACACATTAAGTGCGCATTTATCATCCTATGATGTAAAGAGTAAGGATACCTGTCAGCAGTCGATGGAGGGGCCCGCCATGATTTCAGCACTTGAACTTAACTACCGAATAATCGAAACTTTTAAAACCAAACGAGTTGCACTCGCAGATTCAGTCGGGAAGGTTTCAGCAGAGAACATCATTCCTTATCCGCCAGGAATCCCGTTGATTATGAAGGGAGAACGGATCGAGAGCGAACAACTGAAACGATTGCAGATTTTGCTAGCTGAAGGGGCAAGATTTCAAAATAAACAAGTAAGTGATGGACTACTCATCGTTGATATTGATAAATAAAGAGGTGGACCGTAGTGAGTAAGGAAGGAATGTTTATTACTGTAGAAGGTGGAGAAGGAGCAGGAAAATCAACAATCATACAGAAGTTAGAACGTGATTTGTTAGAACGCGGGGTTGAAGTGGTAACAACGAGAGAGCCTGGTGGGATTGAAATTGCTGAAAAGATTCGAGCACTTATCCTTGATCCAGAACATACTGCAATGGATGCCAGAACAGAAGCACTCCTTTATGCCGCAGCACGTCGGCAGCATCTAGTTGAAAAGGTGATTCCAGCGTTAGAGCAACAGAAAGTCGTCTTGTGTGATCGTTTTATCGATAGCAGTCTAGCCTATCAAGGATATGCGCGAGGAATCGGAGTAAAAGAGATTGAAGCGATTAACGAATTTGCGATTGGCAGTCGCTATCCTGATTTGACCTTTTATTTTGACGTTGACCCAGAGGTTGGTCTAGCACGTATTCAAGCCAATCAAGGTCGAGAAGTAAACCGGCTTGACTTAGAAAAGAAATCTTTTCACACATTGGTTCGTGAAGGCTACCAACAGCTCGCTTCTGCATACCCAGAGCGAATCGTCGTCATTAATGCTGACCAATCAATTGATGACGTGTACGCTAATGTTAAACAGGTGGCAAATGAACGTCTAATGTTTGACTAGTAGTTTTTTGAATGATGATGTATGAGGAGGCTTATATGAAGCTAATTATTGCAGTTGTTCAAGATAAGGATAGTAGCCGTCTAGAAAATGCCCTTGTCGATACAAACTTTCGTGCAACCAAATTAGCGAGTACAGGTGGTTTCCTGAAATCAGGGAATACAACATTTATGATTGGAACCGATGACAAACATGTGGATGATCTCCTAGATCTCATTAAAAATAATTGCCGCAGCCGTGAACAGTTGGTCGCACCAGTGTCGCCGATGGGCGGAAACACGGATTCATATGTACCGTTTCCTGTGAACGTCCAAGTCGGTGGTGCAACGGTGTTTGTCGTACCGGTTGAGCAATTTATGCAATTTTAAACGTTAAAAATGAAAATGATAGATGGTGGTCAAGCAAATGAGTTGGCAAGAAGTTGAAAGTAAACAACCAACAGTAGCAAAAGTATTAACAAACTCGATTATTCGAGATCGCTTAGCTCACGCCTATTTATTTGAAGGTAAACGTGGTACAGGGAAGAAGGAGGTTGCCTATGAGTTGGCAAAAAGTCATTTTTGCCAGCATAGAAATGGAGCCGAACCGTGCCAACAATGTGCGGAATGTAAACGGATAACGTCTGGAAATCATCCAGACGTTCACTTCATTGCTCCAGAGGGACAGTCGATTAAAAAGGGTCAAGTTGAGCATTTGCAAAAGGAATTTACCTATCGGGGTGTTGAATCAAAGAAAAAGGTCTATATTATCGCTGATGCCGAACAAATGACAGCTAGTGCAGCGAATAGCCTACTTAAATTTCTAGAAGAACCAGAAGGTCCGACGATCGCAATCCTATTAACGGAACAACCACAGCGAATTCTTAATACGGTCCTATCAAGGAGCCAAGTGATCTCATTTTCACCACTTCCTCCAGGTCGTTTTTCCGAGCAACTAGTAAATAGAGGAATTGCTGAGCCAGTAGCAAAAGTCCTTGCTGAGTTAACCAATGATTTACGTGAAGCAGACGAGTTTTGTGAAGACGACTGGATTGTACAAGCACGTAATCTAGTGATACAATTAACAGGAGAGGTTCATGAGCGACCTCATCAAGTTATGTTTACATTGCAGGATAAATGGATCAACCTATTCAAAAGTAAGGATGAAGTGAATATAGGTTTAGATCTAATCCTCCTTTGGTATAGAGATATTTTATTTGTGCAGCTAGGTGAAACGGATCAGATAACCTATATCGATCAAGCAAACCTGTTGCAAAAACAAGCACTCTCTAGCTCTCGGGATAAACTTACAAAACAGATGACGGCGATTCTCGAAGCGAAGAGACATCTGAGTGCAAATGTGAATACCCAATTATTAATGGAGAAGTTGCTGCTCAGGTTACAGGAGGGATAATCAATTGTGCATCATGTAGTCGGTGTCCGTTTTAAAAAAGCAGGAAAAATATATTATTTTGCTCCTGGGGATTTCGACTTACCTAATGGTGAGTCTGTAATCGTAGAGACATCAAGAGGAATCGAATTTGGTAAAGTGGTGATCGAAAAGAAGGCAGTCGGTGAAAACGACGTCGTCCTCCCATTAAAGCAAGTGATTCGAGTAGCGAATAGTAAGGATAAATTAATTGTCGAGGAGAATAAAGCGGCTGCAGAGAAGGCTTTTGGCATTTGTGTTGATAAGATTGCCGAGCATAACCTTGAGATGAAGCTCGTCGATGTTGAATATACATTTGACCGCAACAAGGTTCTTTTTTATTTCACAGCCGATGGACGCATTGATTTCCGTGATTTAGTTAAAGATCTTGCCTCGATTTTCCGTACCCGAATTGAACTACGACAAATCGGTGTTCGTGATGAAGCAAAAATGTTAGGTGGCATTGGCCCTTGTGGGCGTGTTTTATGCTGCTCATCATTTTTAGGGGATTTTGAACCGGTGTCAATCAAGATGGCTAAAGATCAAAATTTATCATTAAATCCGGCAAAAATCTCAGGGTTATGTGGTCGCCTAATGTGTTGTTTAAAATATGAAAATGACCATTACGAAGAGGCAAAGAAAGAGTTGCCTGATATCGGTCAGGATATTAGTGGACCTGAAGGCAAAGGCCGTGTCATTGGTTTGAATATATTAGAGCGCGTTGTTCAAGTCGAACTGTATGAACAAGGTCGTGTCGTTGAATATTCCCTTGAAGAATTAATGAATGAAGGGGCAGTTTCGGCTCAAGCTAGAGAATAATGAGGTGGAGCTAGTGGAGAAAAAAGAAGTCTTCTCACAAGTTAGTCATATCGAAGAGCGAATTGGCGGGCTACATCATGAGCTAGGTGAGTTAAAGGAACAGCTAGCACTCCTTATTGAAGAAAATCATTATCTAAAGATTGAAAATGAACATCTGCGCAAGCGGCTAGAGGAAAAAGAAGCCGAGGAAGAAGCAGATCAAAAGCAATCTAAAAAAGCAAATGAGAACTTAAAGACGAGCGTTGGTGAAGGTTATGATAATTTAGCGCGACTCTATCAGGAAGGGTTTCACATTTGTAATCTTCATTATGGGAGTATACGATCAGAAGGAGACTGCCTTTTTTGCCTTGCTTTCTTGAATCAAAAATAATGATGTCTAAACAGGAAAAGTAATGACGGTCTTCCAATTGTGGGAGGCCGTTTTTCTTCATTTAATCGCTATGAGAAGGAGAGTGGGGGCAAAGGGAAAGCTGGCTTGCATCTCGATGATAATTACTAAGATTACAAAAAAATTTCATTTGATGAAAAGAGGCTATAGAATAATGGTTAGACTAAATAAAGGTGAACGGCTTGATTATTTGTTCGATAAAGAGTTGCAAGTGATTCAAAGTCATGATGTTTTTTCTTTTTCAATTGATGCTGTTTTACTTGCAAAGTTTACGTATGTGCCGATCCAAAAAGGGAAAATTGTTGATTTGTGTACAGGCAATGGTGTCATTCCGCTCGTTCTTAGCCGTCGATCTCGCGCTGCAATTACTGGGGTTGAAATCCAAGAGCGGCTATATGATATGGCAGTAAGAAGTGTAGCTATCAACAATTTAGAAGACCAACTATCAATCATTCATGGAGACCTTAAAGACATGCCTGCACAGCTCGGACATGGCCAATATGACCTCTTGACCTGTAATCCTCCCTACTTCGAAACTAGTGAAGTTGAGGAGTTAAATGTTAACCGTCACTATGCGATTGCTCGTCATGAAATTATGTGCTCATTAGATGATGTGATCCGCGTCTCAAGTCAATTAGTTAAGCAAAAAGGCAAGGTAGCACTTGTTCATAGGCCTGAGCGGCTGGCCGATCTCATCACAACGATGCGCTCATATCGAATTGAGCCGAAGCGTGTACAGATGATTTATCCCAAAAGGGGTAAAGAGGCAAACATCGTCTTAATTGAAGGGATCAAAGATGGACAAGCAGGGATGAAAGTTCTCCCATCACTAATTGTCTACGGTGAGGACAATCAATACACCGAGACGTTTAAGGAGATTTACTATGGAAAGTAGGGGTGAGCATTACGTCTATATGCTGAAATGTAAGGATGGGAGCTTTTACACGGGTTATACAACCAATGTCGCAGAACGCTTCATAAAACACCAGCAAGGCAAAGGGGCAAAGTATACACGTGGACGCACCCCGCTCGTACTTGTCTATCAACAGCAATATGAATCGAAGCGTGATGCGATGCAGGCGGAGTATGCAATCAAACAATTAACACGAGATGAAAAGCTCAAGTTTGTTAAAGAAGGAGCGGTTATAGATGTGGCAACAAAGCAGTTACAGTGATCAAAGTGGCAAAGGGGTTCTGTATTTAGTACCAACACCCGTTGGCAATTTAGAGGATATGACCTACCGAGCGATTCGGACGTTACAAGAAGTTGATCTGATTGCTGCCGAAGATACGAGGCAAACGCGTAAACTTTGTAATCACTTTGAGATTCAGACAAAGCTTGTGAGTTATCACGAGCATAATAAGGAAGCGAGTGGAGAAAAGCTACTCCAACATTTGCGAGACGGCCATGATATTGCCTTAGTTAGTGATGCAGGCATGCCAGCGGTTTCAGACCCGGGATATGAACTTGTTGTTTCTTGTCTTCAAGAAGAGCTTGCCGTTGTTCCATTACCTGGTGCGAATGCTGCATTACCGGCCATCGTTGCTTCCGGTTTGCCGACGGATCAGTTTTTATTTTATGGCTTTCTCCACCGCCAGAAAAAACAAAAAAACGAAGAGCTTGAGCATCTGAAGTCGATTGAAGTGCCGATCATTTTTTATGAGTCCCCTCATCGTTTAAAAGAGACGCTGCAGCTGATCGAAAAGGCCTTTGGAAATCGACAAATATCAGTTACGAGGGAGTTGTCGAAAAAACATGAAGAGTTTATTCGTGGTTCCATCAGTGAAGTTATTGAGTGGTGTGAAGTTGGCCAAGTAAAAGGCGAATTTTGTTTTGTTGTCGCTGGGGCTTCTGGTGATGAACAACAAGAAGAGAATTGGTGGCAAGACCTAACAATCATACAGCATGTTGAGCATTACCTATCATTGAAGATGAGTTCAAAAGACGCAATTAAGCAAGTCGCGCGTGAACGGAAATTGCCAAAGCGTGAGGTTTATGCAACATATCATAAAGATTAGAAAAAAGGTGATCAGAGAACCGTGAGTGTTGTTCTTGATCACCTTTTTTATGTTTTATTTGCTTTTCGCTACATAGTCTTGTAATTCATTCATAAGTTCTTGAGCACCAGATGGGCTTAATACAATCTTCCCATCCCCTAGTGAAATGTTTTCATCTGAGACTTCGCCTGTAATTTGGCACGTCATGTTTGGTTTGTATTTCTTTAAAATAATTCGATCATTATCGACATAGATTTCTAGTGCATCCTTTTCAGCAATATCTAATGTGCGGCGAAGCTCAATTGGAATAACGACACGTCCTAATTCATCGACCTTTCTTACAATACCAGTAGATTTCATCCTCGGTTTCCCCCTAAAAAATATAATAAAGTAATTAATAGATTACGTCATTTTTCGACAAAAATTTTGTTAAACTAAGAATACCAGCATTTCCAAAACAAGTCAATTAAAATAAAGTATATTTTTTACAAATTAATAGAGAAAATGCGGGATAATGTCGAAAAAACCTGATACTGATGGGATTTTACAGTTTGATAGAGAATAGAAATGCTAGAAATTTGTCATTTTATAATGAAGCTCAATGGCAATAGCCTCGATTGATTGGAAATTAATCAAAACTGATTTTCATTTCGACAAACTCAGATTCGACAAAATTTATTGGAGAATGAACCGGTTCGACAATTCGACTCTACTAACAGGAAGCATAGTAACTAAGCGATGGCTGCTTGACAGTTATGAATTATTTTTAGTATATTTTGGTGGGAGTCTAGGTGATACTGTAGACAAGGAATCATTCTGTATTAAAACAATCCTATGTGTTTCTTCTATATAATGTCCGATGAAGGGATGAGTACAACGGAATTTCTATTAGCAACAAGGAGTTGTGGAGAGAGCCGGGGGAGCTGGAAACCGGTATAGAATGAACGTTGGAAGATGGTCCAAAGAGGATTTGCTTTCGAGTTAAGTTGTCCGACTAATAAGGGAGCAACGTGATCTAGCGTTACTAGAGTAAGTCAATGGAAGTTGACTAACTGAGCCTCAGACTTGTGAAAGCTGGGGGAATTTGGGTGGTAACACGTGAGGAAGCTCTCGTCCCTTTGTGGATGAGGGCTTTTTGTATTGATCAATATACCTACATTGGCTAAAACGGATTTACGTATAGGAGAAATCAAATAATAATGAGGAGGGTCTTGTATGGCACCTGAAAACAAAACGTTTTATATTACAACACCAATTTATTATCCGAGTGATAAGCTCCATATTGGTCATGCCTATACAACTGTTGCTGGCGATGCGATGGCACGTTATAAACGTCTACGCGGCTACGATGTCATGTATTTAACAGGTACTGATGAGCATGGACAAAAAATTCAAAAGAAGGCTGAGGAGAAAGGTCAAACACCTCAGGCGTTTGTTGATGAAGTTGTTAGTGGTATTCAGAACCTTTGGAACAAACTTGATATTAGTTATGATGAATTTATTCGCACGACAGAAGACCGTCATAAAAAAATTGTCGAACAAATTTTTGAACGTTTACTCGAACAAGGAGATATTTACCTTGATGAGTATGAAGGCTCATATTGTACACCGTGTGAGTCATTTTATACTGAACTTCAGCTTGATGAAGGGAAGTGCCCTGACTGTGGCCGTGATGTTGAACGTGTTCGCGAGGAGTCGTATTTCTTCCGTATGAGTAAATATGCCGATCGTTTACTGCAATTTTACGAGGAGAATCCTGAATTTATCCAGCCTGAATCACGTAAAAATGAAATGATCAACAACTTCATTAAACCAGGCTTAGAAGATTTAGCTGTTTCACGAACATCTTTTGAGTGGGGAGTAAAAGTCCCAAGTAACCCGAAACATGTCGTCTATGTTTGGATTGATGCCTTATCAAATTACATAACTGCCCTTGGCTATGGAACGGAAGATGCCACTAAATATGAAAAATTCTGGCCGGCAGATGTTCATTTAGTAGGTAAGGAAATCGTGCGCTTCCATACGATTTACTGGCCAATTATGCTAATGGCACTCGACTTGCCATTACCAAAGAAAGTGTTTGGGCATGGTTGGTTACTGATGAAAGACGGAAAAATGTCGAAATCAAAAGGGAATGTTGTCGATCCAGTTCCATTAATCGACCGCTATGGTTTAGATGCACTTCGATATTATTTACTTCGTGAAGTTCCGTTTGGATCTGACGGTGTATTTACACCAGAAAGTTTCGTGGAGCGTGTGAACTATGATTTAGCAAATGATTTAGGTAACCTTCTCAATCGAACAGTGGCAATGGTTACAAAATATTTTGATGGCAAGCTTCCAGCCTACGTCAAAGACGGGACACCTTTTGATGCACCTCTTGTTGAACTTGTTGAAGCGACAGTGGAAAAAGTCGAAAATGCGATGGAAGATATGGAGTTTTCAGTAGCGTTGACAGCGATTTGGCAGCTAGTTAGCCGTACAAATAAGTACATTGATGAGACGCAACCATGGGTGCTTGCTAAAAATGAAGACGAACGTGAAAAGCTAGGAACCGTCATGTACCATTTAGCTGAGTCTCTTCGTCATATTTCGATCATCATTCAGCCGTTTATGACAGAAACTCCGGCAAAGATTTGGGAACAACTTGGTATTGAACGGCAACATACAACATGGGAGTCATTAAAAGTATTTGCTAGTCTGCCTACAGGAACAGCTGTTACAAAGGGTGAACCAATCTTCCCGCGTCTAGATGTAGAAGAGGAAGTTGCCAATATCATCAACGATATGGGTGGAACGGTGATTGGACAAGAAGATCAAGAGGAAGAAAGTGAAATTGAAGCACCAGAAGTTGATGAAATTACCATTGATGACTTTACGAAGGTTGATTTGCGGGTAGCGGAAGTAATTGAAGCGGAGCCAGTGAAAAAGGCAAATAAACTACTTAAGTTACAGCTTGACCTTGGCTATGAAAAGCGTCAAGTTGTCTCTGGAATTGCCAAGCACTACAAGCCTGAGGAGTTAGTTGGTAAAAAGGTTATTTGTGTATCAAATCTAAAACCTGTTAAATTACGTGGAGAGTTATCACAAGGTATGGTGCTTGCTGCTTCTACTGATGACCAATTAACATTAGCAACAGTGGCAGATGCATTACCGAATGGTTCACAAGTCAAGTAAAAAACCACCACGTCTGTCAAAAGCTAAAGTAGGTCTTGATATCAAGAATCAACATCGGGTTAAATAGTGACTTTAACCTATTTCAGGGTTGTTCTAAAGGGTAGTCGCTATCCCATTAGGACAACCCTTTCGATTACCTTTGAACCAAAAAGGAAGAGAAAGGAAGGAACTCACACAATGTTATTTGATACACATGTTCATTTGAATGCTGACCAATTTAAAGAAGATGCGAGTGAAGTGATTGAGAGAGCCAATGCAGAAGGTGTTTCTCATATGGTTGTTGTCGGATTTGATACGGAGACAATTAAAGGAGCGATAAAGCTCGCTGAGACGTATGAATTTATCTATGCTGCTGTCGGCTGGCACCCAGTTGATGCAATCGATATGACTGATGCTGATCTTGAGTGGATTGAGGAGTTAGCAAGCCACCCGAAAGTTGTTGCTATTGGAGAGATGGGGCTTGATTACCATTGGGATAAGTCACCTAAAGACGTTCAAAAAGAAGTTTTTCGAAAACAAATTCGCCTCGCTAAAAAAGTAAATATGCCAATTATTATCCATGATCGTGAGGCTCACCAAGATATTGTAACGATCTTAAAAGAAGAAAATGCCGAGGAAGTTGGCGGGATTATGCACTGTTTTGGCGGTAGTCTTGAAATTGCCAAACAATGCATGGATATGAACTTTTATATTTCATTTGGTGGGCCTGTGACGTTTAAAAATGCGAAAAAACCAAAAGAAGTGGCAAAGGAAATTCCACTTGATCGCCTATTAATCGAAACGGACTGTCCATTTTTAGCGCCGCATCCATATCGAGGTAAGCGCAATGAGCCTGCGTATGTGAAGTTAATTGCTGAGCAGATTGCAGAACTGAAAGAGGTTAGCTACGAACAGCTTTCAAAGCAAACCATGGAAAATGCAAAAAAACTATTTTCCATAAGCTGACACAGTTTTTTGTCTAAGTGAGGCGAAGCTTGTCTACATATGATCGCACTCGTTTGTCTTCTACACCTCTTTCTATTTCCGAGGGCCGGACATGTCGATAAGTTTTTGTTTATTTTTGGGACGACATCCTTGATAATGGGAGAAAAGGTTCCAAGGAACTCAAATACAAAGGTTGACAAGGTGAGGTGAAATGTATATAATTCGGTCTTTGAGAAGGAGGAATGTATAACCATGACACCGAACATGAATAAATCTTTTTCCGATATGAATACTGGGAAAAGGTTGATCATGTCTATCATTAGTCTTATGGTTGTCGTTGCAGTTATCTCATATTCAGTATATGAAACGACAAAAGCAACGGTTACAATTACCGTTGATGGGGAAGAGACTGTAGTAAAAACTCATGCTAACACAGTAGCAGAGTTGATGATGGACCATGATTTCGTCGTAGAAGACCATGATGTTATTGAACCGTCGTTAGATACAGAATTGACGGGGAATATGGTTATCACTTGGACACCTGCAAAACAAGTCTTTGTAACGAACAATGGAACAGAAGAATCAGTTTGGACAACAGCAACAAACGTAGAAGAATTAATAGATCAATTAGACATAACAGTGGCTGAACATGATAAAGTTAGTCCTAGCCTAACGACAGATATCACAAACGATATGAATATTACCTATGAATCTGCTTTTGAAATCACACTAGACAACGGCGGTGAAGAGCAGGCCGTCTGGACGACATCGACGACTGTCGCTGACTTTTTAGATCAAGAAGAGATTTCTTTAGGCGAGCTTGACCGAGTTGAGCCTACTGAAGATGAACAAGTAACGAGCGATCTTGAAAAGGTTAGTGTCGTGCGCGTTGAAAAAGTAACTGATATTGTTGAGGAAGCGACTGATTATGCAACGGTTACCCGTAAAGATGATTCACTAGAAAGTGGGAATGAACAGGTTGTACAGTCAGGTGAAGAGGGACAAGTGAAGAAGCATTTTGAAGTTGTCCTTGAAAACGGTGAAGAAGTATCGAGAGAATTAGTGAAAACAGAAACGGTAAAGGAAAGTACTGATCGTATTGTAGCGGTTGGCACGAGACCATCAGCGGCATCAGTGTCTCGTAGTTCAAGCCCGTCAAGCTCAAGTAGTGGAGCGAATGGGCAAACGCTAACGGTTACCGCTACAGCCTATACAGCGAATTGTAGTGGGTGCAGTGGCATCACGGCGACCGGCGTTAACCTTAACCAAAACCGTAACCAAAAAGTGATTGCGGTTGACCCTAATGTCATTCCACTAGGTACGAGAGTGCATGTGGAAGGCTATGGTGAAGCTGTTGCAGCAGACACTGGCGGTGCAATCAAAGGGAATAAAATTGATGTTCACGTACCGACAAAGACCGATGCTCGTAACTGGGGACGCAAGCAAGTCACAGTAACAATTTTAGATTAATGATTGGTAGGTGCCCAAAAGGTGACAGAGAGCCTTTTTGGGCACCTTTTTGTTGTAGTAAAGGGGGGAGTGCGCGAACGGTGGAGGGTATACAGAGAAGTGGGCTTACCCACGCCAGCTTAGATTGAAGGTGAGAGAGAATACACTTGTTTAGGAGATTTGTTTCAAGTAGTGGACCTATGAGAATAGACGAGAAAAGATGTAAAACGGTTACGGTAGAAAAGAGGTTGCTGAAAATCGTACTTTTTCAGTAACCTGGGTAGAAAATAGCTTTTCTTTCGAAGACGTTTAGAAAACGAAAAGAACACCCGTGTCTTCAGTCATGGGATGAATTTTCGTCGGAAACTCTTTAATTTAATTATCAAACACCGACAAACACATGTTCCTTTTGGTATAATATACCTTAAGGAGGTGGAAATAGAATGTCTACTGAGAAGCAATTTGGAGTTGAAAAAGAAGTTTTAAAATTAGGATCAAAACAAGAGTATCTTGCTTTACGAAAACTCGTTCATTTGAGTAAAAACATGTACAATGTTGGCTTGTATTCAATACGCCAGCACTTCTTTAATACCAAAAAATATCTCAGTTACTCAAAAAACTATCATGAGTGCAAAGATAATGAGAATTACAAATTAATGGGTTCAGCAGCAGCTCAACAAACATTGAAGAAAGTTGACAAGAACTTCAAAAGTTTCTTTGGTTTGCTTAAAAAGAAATCTAAAGATGCGAGAATCCCAAAGTATCTAGAAAAATATGGTGTTTTTGAATTGAGTTACCCTCAATTCAAGTTACAAGACGATGGTACATTTAATGTTCCTATGTCACCATATTTTAAAAAGGAAAATGGAAGTATTATTGTTCGTTTTCCTACAAATTTAGACCCTTCAACAATAGCTGAAATTCGTATCATTCCAAGATATAACGCACATTATTTTGAGATTGAATACGTGTACAAAATCAAAGAGTTAGAAGAATACAATTTAAATGAAAACGAGGCACTTTCCATCGATTTAGGTATCGATAATTTTTGTTCTGTCGTTGATACGTTAGGCAACTCTTTCATTATTGATGGAAAGCGTATTAAATCTGTTAACCAATGGTACAACAAAGAAAATAAACGATTACAATCCATTAAAGATAAACAACACATCAACCACTTAACAAAGCGTCAGGTTTGTTTATTGAAAAAACGAAACAACATTTTACGCGATTATCTAAATAGAACAACTCATCACATTATCAAGCATTGCTTGGATAATGGAATCGGTAAATTAGTTGTCGGTCACAATAAAGAGTGGAAGAAAAATTCTAATATGGGCAAAAAATCAAATCAACGTTTCGTACAAATACCACATAGTCAACTCATTCAAAAACTAGAAGCCCTGTGTGAACGTTATGGCATAACGTCCATCAAACAAGAAGAATCGTATACATCTAAAGCCAGTTTTCTAGATAATGATGATATACCATCATTTGATGAAGAGAAAAAAGAAACACACACTTTCTCTGGAAAGCGTGTGAAACGTGGCTTGTATAAAACTATGAAAAATATATACGTTAACGCAGATATTAACGCTGCGGCTAATATTTTGCGTAAAAGTAAGCATAATATCGAATTCGATAAAGTGTGTAGGGGGCTTTTGGCAGCCCCAATGAGAATAAAATTGGTTTAAATCTTACAAGGTGAGTCCAATTGATTTCTCATAGAATCACGCGACTTTAGTCGTGTGTAGTTCAAACTATGGGGTACACTAGTTATTGAAACGAAAGATGGAGGCAAAGATGAAAATTAAAGAAATTATTGTCGTGGAAGGACGCGATGATACAGTAGCGATAAAGCGAGCGGTTGATGCTGATACGTTGGAGACAAATGGATCAGCTGTTGGAGCGGCAGTCATTGAAAGAATTCGCCTTGCTCAACAACGTCGTGGAGTCATTATTCTGACTGATCCAGATTATCCAGGTGAGCGTATTCGCCACATCGTTAGCCAAGCTATCCCAGGCTGTAAACATGCATTTTTGCCAAAGTATGAAGCGGTCTCAAAAAAAGGTGATGATTTAGGCGTTGAAAATGCGACGCCTGAAGCGATCAAAGCCGCATTGAGCCATGTGAAAGAGGAATTTGTCGCGGTAGAGTCAGATGTTTTTTGGCAAGACCTCGTTTATTTAGGCTTAATTGGTGGCAAAAAAGCAAAAAGTAGGCGAGAGAGGCTTGGGGAAATCCTTAAAATTGGGTATACAAATGGAAAGCAACTTCACAAACGGTTAGTCATGTTTCAAATTAGTAAAGCTGAATTTACAGAGGCAATCAAGCAAGTGTTAGAGGAGGAAGAAAATGAATAAAGACATCGCAACACCGCTTCGAACGAGAGCAATACTCGAAAAGTATAAGTTTAATTTTAAAAAGAGTTTAGGCCAAAATTTTTTAATTGATACAAACATCCTCGATAAAATTGTTGATTATGCTGGGGTTACTGAGTCTTCAGGAGTGATTGAAATTGGACCAGGAATCGGTGCATTGACTGAACAGCTTGCCAAACGTGCTGAAAAAGTCGTCTCGTTTGAAATCGATCAGCGGCTATTACCAGTGTTGAAGGATACACTATCTCTATATGATAACATTGATATTATCCATAGTGATGTGCTAAAGGCCAATGTGAAAGAAGTGATTAGGGATTCTTTTGAACCTGGGCAAGATCTCATGGTTGTCGCCAATCTTCCTTACTATGTGACGACACCGATCCTAATGAAACTGCTTGAGGAAAAATTGCCGATTCGAGGCATTGTTGTCATGATTCAAAAGGAAGTTGCGGACCGGATTAGTGCGAAGCCTGGAACAAAAGCTTATGGTTCACTATCGATTGCAGCACAATATTACGCAACCGCTGAGAGCGTCTTAACTGTACCGAAAACTGTTTTTGTCCCGCAGCCAAATGTGGACTCTGCGGTGTTGAGGTTAACGCTTCGGGATGAACCACCGGTAGCTGTTGATGATGAGGAACTGTTTTTTAATGTCGTTCGTGCAAGCTTTGCACAACGTCGAAAAACGATTTTAAATAACCTCGTACATAACCTAGACTATGGTGACAAGGAGATCTTAGAGTCTGCTCTAAAGGCAAGTGAGATCGATCCTCGTCGACGTGGAGAGACGTTATCGATTGCTGAGTTTGCTCGTATAAGTAATACACTTTTAGCACAAGGAAAATAACTCGTTATAGGCACTGTTTGACTCCTGCTTACATATGGTATATACGTGAGGAGGAGTTTCAAATGAAACTAAACATCGGTGATATCGTTGCTAGAAAATCGTATAATTACGATTTGCTATTTCGTATTGTTAACATTAATGAAGGTGAGGCCGAGTTATACGGTGAAGATGTTCGATTAATCGCCGATGCTCCGATCGGTGATTTAAAACTCATTGATGACCAAGAGCGTAAGAAACGCCGCAAACAAGAAAAGGAAAAGGAAGAGAATTGCTACCGGTTGTTTAACCAGGAATACCGGCTCTTGCAGCAACGCAATGAATATGAAGTATCTTCAGGGTATGCGAGTGGCCGCCCGTATTTTGAAATGAGAGGGCGTGTCTTGCATATTGATGGTGATCCTCTTTACTTAAAGAAGTGCACAGAACTCTACGGTAAGCTTGGTGTCCCCGTTTATGGCGTCCATATCCAGGAGAAAGAGATGCCGCACCAAATCACATCATTATTAGAAATGGTTCGACCAGATATCCTGGTCATAACCGGTCATGACGCTTATATGAAGGCACGAGGGAGTTCAGATGATATCAAGTCATACCGCAATTCTAAGCATTTTGCTGAGACGGTTAGAACGGCCAGAAAGATTGTGCCACAGCTTGATCACTTAGTGATCTTTGCAGGTGCTTGCCAATCTCATTTTGAGTCGATATTGAAGTCGGGAGCAAACTTTGCTAGCTCACCTGAACGCGTCAATATTCATGCGCTTGATCCTGTTTATATCGTTGCTAAAATTAGTTTAACTCCTTTTATGGACCGGGTGGGAGTTTGGGATGTGCTTCGAAATACAATTACTGGCGAAAAGGGAATTGGCGGTATTGAGACTCGTGGAGTTTTACGGCGTGGCATGCCGATAAAAAAGTATGATGATGAGTGATGAGAAAGCATAGTAGGTCTTTGGTGATTACTAGAGGCCTACTTTTTTACGTTGAGTCGGTAAAGAAATTCAGGAAAATCATACATAATTTCAGCCTTTTTATACAAACTATAAATAGAATATAGCATGTACATAAAGTAAAAAAATCACAATATGTAGTTATCCGTTGACAACCAAACGCAATAGTTGATATAATTTTAAATTTATTTGACAAGATACTACAAAACATGCTATAATTTAACATAGCGAGGTGGGGTGTATAAATGGGAAAAACATTGGTTGATATTAAGCGTGCCTTGGATGCTAACGTTGGAAAGCGAATTACAATTAAAGCAAATGGCGGGCGTCGAAAAACGATTGAGCGGTCAGGTTTTCTTGAAGAAACATACCCTTCAGTATTCATTGTGAAGTTAGATGAACAACAAAATGCATTTGAACGCGTATCTTATAGTTATGCAGATGTTCTGACAGAAACAGTTGAATTAACTGTTTGTGAGGAAGAGGCAGGAGTTACTCTAGAACAGTAGGATGCGTTGTCGAGGATAAAATAGCTTTCTTAACGTGGTGTTAAGGGAGCTATATTTATTTTGTTTTTGTACATACTATACTTGTCGGACCATCACATTTCTTAAAGGAGTTGTTGTACATGAGCAGACGACGCGGGATCATGTCAGAGCGCTTTAAGGAAGAGTTGGCGAAAGACCTCGGCTTCTATGATACTGTTCAAAAGGAAGGCTGGGGAGGCATCCGTGCTCGTGATGCTGGAAATATGGTGAAACGAGCAGTTGAAATGGCCGAAGAACAACTTTCTAGACAACAAAAATAATTGTGATTGGTGCGACAGAGGCTGTTCCCTAGTGGAGCAGTCTTTTTTGGTTAAACTGGATTTCCACAGAAGGTTTATGTATCGAAATAATCATGGTCTCTTTTGTTTTTAGTTGTATTTTCATAAGACTGGTGATTCACGTTTTTTCGCTGATTTCTTACGTATAAGTGTCGCAAATGCTAGAAAGAATGATGATAGGTTAAACGGAAACATGGCGAATATAGTCATATCTTGTGTTTTATTCGGGTCAGGTAAGGTGATCGTAGAAAAGGTGGTATGATATAGGAACTAATGATAAAATAACGTAAGCAAATGGAACAGTAGAGTAGAAGGTGAATGAACAGTGAAAATTTCAGTAAAAGCACCGGCAAAAATCAATTTGGCCCTCGATGTCCTGCATAAACGTGACGATGGATTTCATGAAGTTGAAATGATTATGACCACAGTTGATTTAGCCGACCGCGTTGACCTTATTGAGCTAAATGAAGATAGCATCGCTGTCGAGGTTTCTGAAGGTTTTGTCCCAAATGATGAACGTAACCTCGCCTATCAAGCAGCGGATGTGTTAAAAAAGCGATTCCAAATCAAGAAAGGTGTTTCGATCTATATTTCAAAAAAGATTCCGGTAGCTGCAGGGTTAGCTGGTGGTAGTAGTGATGCAGCGGCAACATTGCGTGGCTTAAATCTATTATGGAATCTAGAGTTAAGTGATCACGAATTGGCTGAAATAGGTGCCGAGATTGGATCGGATGTGTCATTTTGTGTTTATGGTGGAACCGCACTTGCTACGGGAAGAGGCGAAATCATTAAGCAAATTGAATCACCGCCACCATGTTGGGTCGTGCTTGCCAAACCACCGATTGGTGTCTCAACAGCAGAGGTATATCGGAAGTTGAACATCGATAAGGCAAAAGAGAGTGGCGTCCAGCCGATGTTGCAGGCCATTAATGAGCAAAACTTTGATGATATCTGTGAGCACTTATCCAATGATTTGGAATCAGTGACGTTTAAGCTTCATCCGGAAGTGAAACGGATTAAAGAACAAATGAAGCGATTTGGGGCCGAGGGCGTGTTAATGAGCGGGAGTGGCCCAACAGTTTTTGGATTAGTGAAAAAAGAATCACGTGTCCACCGTGTTTACAATGGATTAAGAGGTTTCTGTGGTGACGTCTATGCCGTTCGTTTGATTAGTCAAGGACACCCTTGCTAAAAACCGTACAAAAGTGGTATATTACTTTTAAATATTCGGTTTTTAAAACTGGAGGGCGCTATGAAAAAGTTAAGACGCAGTGGTAGGTTAGTCGATATGACTAACTATTTATTGCAACATCCTCATACATTAATTTCTTTAAGTTACTTTTCTGAACGGTACCAATCAGCAAAATCATCAATAAGTGAAGATTTAGCGATTGTGAAAGAAATTTTTGAAAGCCAAAGCATCGGATCATTATTAACCATTCCTGGAGCTAGTGGTGGTGTGAAGTATATCCCGATGGTCAATCAGGATGAGGCAAAGCAAATGATTGATCAGTTGTGTGAAAAAGTAGAAGAACCGAATCGATTGCTGCCGGGTGGATACCTTTATATGATGGACATCCTTGGCAACCCGAGGTTAATGAACCAAATTGGACGGTTGTTTGCAGCGTTATTCTCGCACAAGAAAATTGATGCGGTGATGACTGTTGCAACGAAGGGAATTCCGATTGCTTATGCTGTAGGTAGTTATTTGGATGTTCCTGTAAGCATCGTACGTC
The DNA here is from genome assembly GCF_019039105.1 of Desertibacillus haloalkaliphilus. Taxonomy (NCBI): domain Bacteria; kingdom Bacillati; phylum Bacillota; class Bacilli; order Caryophanales; family Bacillaceae; genus Desertibacillus; species Desertibacillus haloalkaliphilus. Next base: position 35,483 of record NZ_JAHPIV010000017.1, read on the forward strand.
GTGATCATCGTGTAACGGAAGGTTCTATGGTTAGTATTAACTATGTTTCTGGTTCATCAAAGCGAATCCAAACGATGTCACTTGCAAGACGTAGTTTAAAGCCTGGATCAAATGTACTAATCATTGATGACTTCATGAAGGCAGGCGGAACGATCCGAGGCATGATCGATTTACTAGAAGAGATACAAGCTGACGTTGTTGGGATTGGAGTTTTAGTTGAATCGGTTGATGTTGAGGAACGTTTGATTGATGATTACATATCAATTACAAGACTTGCGGATGTCAACAGTAAAGAAAAACGTGTTAAGGTTGAAGTAGGCAACTTTTTTGAAAAATTAGCAGAGATGAAGGAGGAAACACAATGAAAACTGTACAAACAAATGAAGCCCCTGCAGCGATTGGCCCGTATTCACAAGGGATTGTTGTAAATAACATGTTTTATAGTTCAGGGCAAATCCCGTTGAACCCAGCAGGAGAACTTGTCGAAGGTGGCATTAAAGAACAGACTCATCAAGTGTTTAGTAATTTGCAGGCCGTTTTAAAAGAAGCTGGCGCTTCACTTAATAGTGTTGTCAAAGCAACTGTTTTTATTAAAGACATGGGAGATTTCCCAGTTATCAATGAAATTTATGGTGAGTATTTCAGTGAACACAAGCCAGCTCGCTCTTGTGTTGAAGTGGCAAGATTGCCAAAGGATGTACTTATTGAAATCGAAGTTATCGCGTTAGTAAAATAATAATCTTTCCTTCCTTACACTAAATGACTGGTGTGAGGCCTTTCATTTCTTAAAGATTTTGAAATTTTTGTGAACAGCCGAAAAAATTTAATGATTTATTTTATTTTTCTAATTTTTAAGAAGGGATTGGAAAATCTTTGTTGAATCTAAGTTATTAAGATCGACTTAATGGAAAAAGGTGGTGACAGAAATGCAGGTAACAGATGTGAGACTACGCCGTGTTAATACGGAGGGGCGCATGCGCGCAATTGCATCCATTACAATTGATCATGAATTTGTTGTCCATGACATCAGAGTAATTGATGGAAATAATGGTTTATTTGTGGCAATGCCAAGCAAAAGAACCCCAGATGGTGAATTTAGAGATATTGCACACCCAATTTCATCACAAACACGTGAAAAGATTCAAACTGCAGTATTAGAGGAATATGATCGTGCCGGTGAAATTGAAAAGGTAGAATATGAAGAAGCAGGTGCTTCTTAAGAACAAAAAAACAGTGGCTCTGTCATCTTGATGGAGTCACTGTTTTTTGTGATGTTATGAACTAGGGGGTTTCTTACTAAGTGAGAAAAGTTAATGGGATAATCCCGATGGTGTGAACGTTATGTCGGAGAGAAGTGATACACCGGATATTGTAATTTATTAAGGTTGTACCCGATTACAACCGTGATGTTACAGTGAAATCGCAAAATTCCCGACCGCCTTCTATGTTTATAACTTTCACTGTTTCGTGTAATTATTAACGTCAGAACGCTTGAAATAGCCTCGTTTTTAGGATATATTCGTAATGGAAAAAGGAACTGTTGGAGGGTAAACATGAGCAATCGTTTTGCGGTCATTTTAGCCGCGGGTCAAGGGACCAGAATGAAATCAAAGTTATACAAAGTGTTGCATCCAGTTTGTGGTAAACCGATGATTCAACATGTCGTTGACCAAGTTTCAGGAGTCGGACTTGAAAAAATTGTAACGATCATTGGACATGGGGCCGATGCCGTAAAAGATCAACTTGGTAATCAAGTTACATATGCACTTCAAAATGAACAGCTTGGAACTGGTCATGCGGTTATGCAAGCAGAAGCCGAGTTGGCAGAAGAAAAAGGGGTTACAATTGTTGTTTGTGGTGATACACCTTTAATTACATCTGAAACGATGGAAGCATTGATGGAACACCATGAACACACACAAGCGAAAGTAACCATTCTAACTGCAAATGCCAGCGATCCGACTGGGTATGGGCGAATTGTCCGTAATGCTGAAGGTGCTGTAGAACGAATTGTTGAGCATAAGGATGCAACAGAACATGAACGGGAAATCTCTGAGATTAATACAGGTACATACTGTTTTGACAATGCCTCTCTTTTTGCAGCGTTGAAACAGGTCGGAAATGATAATGTTCAAGGCGAATATTATTTGCCGGATGTTATTGAAATCTTGCAACGCCAAGGTGAAGTTGTTTCAGCTTATCAAACGGATACGTTCTCAGAAACACTTGGAGTAAATGACCGTGTGGCTTTATCGCAAGCAGAGCAGGTCATGAAGCAACGAATTAATGAACGGTTGATGCGAGCAGGTGTGACGATTGTTGACCCAGATCATACATATGTCTCTTCTGATGCTCAGATTGGTCAGGATACGGTTTTGTTGCCTGGAACAGTGATTCAAGGTGAAACAGTTATTGGTGATGATTGTACCATTGGCCCTCATACGGAAATCATAGATAGTACAGTTGGTGATCGAACGAAGCTTAAGCAATCTGTCATTCATCAAAGTCAGATTGGAAATGATGTTAATGTTGGCCCATTCGCACATATTCGCCCATCATCGGAGATCCATGATGAAGTGAAGATCGGTAATTTTGTTGAAGTGAAAAAGTCTGTATTTGGAAACCGTAGTAAAGCCTCTCATTTAAGCTACATTGGTGATGCCAATGTTGGTGAAGATGTTAACCTAGGATGTGGTTCAATTACGGTGAATTATGATGGAGAGAATAAGCATCTTACAACCATCGAAGACGGTGCATTTATTGGGTGTAATACAAATTTAGTTGCCCCTGTGACTGTTGGTAAACAAGCGTATGTTGCGGCAGGATCAACGATTACCAACGATGTCCCAGGTCAAGCGCTATCGATTGCTCGAGCAAGACAAACGAATAAAGAAGGTTATGTAACGAAAAAGAACGATAAATAACACGAATTAAATTAACGGAGGTTTACACACAAAATGGCTAAATATGGAGATCCGTATTTAAAGGTATTTACATTGAATTCAAATCCGGAGCTTGCTCATGAGATTACAAAACACATTGGTGTAGAAATGGGGAAAAGCTCTGTCGCTCGTTTTAGTGATGGTGAAGTACAAATTAACATTGAAGAAAGCATTCGTGGCTGTGATGTCTATCTAATCCAATCGACATCAGCGCCTGCAAATGAGCATATTATGGAGCTATTAATTATGATCGATGCATTAAAGCGAGCATCGGCACGAACAATTAACGTTGTTATTCCTTATTATGGGTATGCTCGCCAGGACCGCAAAGCACGTGCTCGTGAGCCGATTACCTCTAAGCTAGTTGCTAATCTTTTGGAAACAGCAGGCGCGAGTCGTGTTTTAACAATGGACCTACATGCCACACAAATCCAAGGATTCTTTGATATTCCTGTCGATCAACTTCTTGGTGTTCCAATCTTGTCAGATCACTTCAAGCAAAAAGAATTGGATGACGTTGTTATTGTATCTCCTGACCATGGTGGCGTTGTTCGTGCGCGAAAAATGGCAGATCGCCTCAAAGCACCAATCGCAATTATCGACAAGCGTCGACCGAAGCCAAATGTGGCTGAAGTCATGAATATTGTCGGAAATATTGAAGGAAAGACTGCCATTATTATTGATGACATTATCGATACAGCAGGAACAATTACGCTCGCTGCTAATGCGCTTGTGGAACAAGGTGCTAAAGAAGTATATGCATGTTGTACACACCCTGTTTTATCTGGACCAGCGATTGAGCGTATCGACAATTCAAAAATTAAAGAGCTTGTCGTAACGAATACGATTCCATTAGAGGAAGAGAAGAAGATCGACAAGATTACTCCGTTATCAGTTGCGCCGTTAATTTCGGATGCGATTATCCGCGTCCATGAAGATGCATCTGTTAGTACATTATTCGATTAAAATAGCTGATTTTATTTGCTGTTCTACACTTTTCTCGTTTAAATTGTGCAAAAAAGGGAACACCTTATAAGGAACGTTATTATACGATTGAGGTGATAGAATGGCAGTAAAACTTATCGCTAAGAATCGAGATGATCTAAAACGATCGCAAACAAGAGAATATCGATTAAGCGGGTTAGTGCCAGCAGTTTTGTACGGAAAAAAACTAGAAAGTCAGCCAGTTGTCGTTGATAGTGTCCCTTTTATAAAAGCGTTGCGAGAAGTTGGTCGTAATGGGATCTTTTCTTTGTCAGTGGAGGGCAATGGAAAGACACATCAGGTCATTGTTCATGACCTCCAAACGGACTCGTTAAAAGGCGGTCTCCTCCATATCGACTTTTTCGAAGTAGATATGAAGTCAGAACTTGATGCGAATGTAGCGGTAAGGCTTACAGGTGAAGCACCAGGTTCAAAAGAGGGTGGTGTTGTTTCGCACTTACTTTATGAGCTTTCGGTCCGTGCTTTGCCTGCTGATATCCCAGAAGAGATTGAAGTTGATATTTCAAACCTCGGAATTGGCGATTCTATTCAAGTTAGTGATCTAACTCACGTGGATTCATTTGAGATTAATAATGATCCAGAAGAAACAATCGTAACCATTACAGCTCCTGCTGCTGAGAAAGAGCCTGAGCAAACGCCAGAAGAGGAAGTTGAAGAGGCAGCTGAAGAAAAGCAAGAAGAATAACGAATAAGGAAGGTGTAGCCAACAGGGTTATACCTTTTTTATCGGTTATTCTTATGTTGATGAAAGTGAGGCTATTCACGATGAAGTTAATTGTTGGGTTAGGTAACCCTGGTAAGAAGTATGAAGGTACAAGACATAATGTGGGTTTTTCAGTCATTGACCAATGTGCTAAAGATCTGATGATTGATATTGACCAATCAAAATTTAAAGGGGTTTATGGATATAAAACGATAGAAGGGGAAAAGGTGTTTCTCCTCAAGCCACTTACATACATGAATTTATCAGGCGAATCGATTCGCCCATTGATGGATTTTTATAAGATTGATATCAACGATCTTCTCGTTGTTTACGATGATTTAGATTTACCAGTTGGTAAAATCCGTCTGAGGCAAAAAGGTGGCCATGGTGGACATAATGGTATCAGATCAATCATTTCACATTTAGGGACAAATGAATTCAAGCGAATTCGTGTTGGTGTAGATCGACCGACAGCAGATGATACAGTGATTAACCATGTCTTAAGTACGTTCCGCCCTGATGAAAGAGACGGGATCGCAGAAGCTGTTGAACAATCCGCAAAGGCTTGTGAAGCTTGGGTTACCAATGACTTTTTGCAAGTGATGAATGAGTTTAACTAAATGAATAGTTTACCTCCGCATGGTTCATACTAACGTTTAATAGTATGCATATTCATGATTAAGGGGGCATATATTAATGGCAATTCATTACCGCTGCCGCCATTGCGGTGTAGGGATGGGTTCATTTAATGAACAACTGGATTCACAACAACTAGGATTTCATCACTTAAATGAGCATGAAAGACAAGAAATGATCCGGTATGACAATAATGGAGATGTTAATGTCGATGTTATTTGTGAAGATTGTCAGGAGGCGCTTGAACGCAATCCCGATTATCACCAGCTTGAAACATTTATTCAATAAGTAAAAAATGGCTCAAGACATAATCAGAAGGGCTTTGGTTGTAATCACCAAAGCGTTTTTCTGTTGTTACTTATTGAATCTGTTTCAAATCGTTAACAAACGGTTGATAAAGAGAATGATTAGAATAAAAGAGGAATATGGTTAGATTCATAGAAATTACTACCATTATAGATTTGGAATTCCATGAACAAATCTATTGTTCATCCATATGATGACAGCTATGGAGTTAGGGGGAACATGGATGTTTGGATTACAGCAATATCTTTTACAAAGTGATGATATAAAAGCGGTTTCAGAAAGTGTTGATGCAAATATTAAAGAGCAACTCATCACCGGGTTAACGGGATCCGCTCGGACACTAACGATGGCATCTGTCTTTCAAGAAACAAAGCGGACACAATTGGTAATTACTCATAATTTGTATCAAGCTCAAAAGTTATATGAAGATTTCACTGAACTTGTAGGTGAAGAGAGTGTTTATCTTTACCCAGTCAATGAGTTAATTTCCTCAGAGATTGCGATTGCCAGCCCTGAGATGAAGTCGCAACGAATTGAAGTATTAGATCGGCTTGTCCAAGGGCGTCTTCGCCATGGGATTGTGATTGTACCAATGGCTGGAGTTAGACGTTTGCTTCCACCAAGGAACGTTTGGGAGCAAAGTCAGTGCCGCTTTCAAGTAGGGACAGAAATCAGCGTAGAAGAGACGCTAGCAAAACTGGTTGCCATTGGATTCCAACGAGTCGATATGGTGTCTGCCCCAGGGGAATTTAGTGTTCGTGGTGGAATTATCGATATTTACCCATTAACTGAGGAATTGCCGGTCCGAATCGAGTTGTTTGATACAGAGGTCGATTCTGTCCGTTTCTTTACCGTTGAAGACCAGCGCTCTGAAAAACAAATAAATGAGATCACCATTGGCCCTGCGCAAGAAGTTATTTTATTTAATGAACAATATGAGCGGGGCGCTATCAAGCTAGAAGAGGGACTAGCAGATAGCTTAAAGAAGCTAAAAAATAAAACTGCAAAAGAAAAGATGAGCGAGCATATTTCATATGAAGTTCAACAGTTAAAAAATAAAACCGCCTTTCAAAGTATGTATAAATATATGAGTTTATATTATGAAGAACGGTCGTCAATTATCGACTACTTACCTATGAGTAGTGTTATTTTTATTGACGAGATTAGTCGTGTACAAGAAATGGCTGATAACCTCGATAAGGAAGAGGCAGAATGGCTTACGACACTAATTGAACATGGGGAAGTTATTTCCGATTTGGAGATGTCAAAAAACTTCGAAAAAATAATCAAGCAAACACAGCATCCACTTGTTTACTTATCGTTGTTTTTACGACATGTTCCTTCGACTAATCCGCAAAATATTCTTAATTTCAACTGCAAGGCGATGCAAAACTTCCATGGCCAAGTTCATTTATTGAAAAGTGAAGCCGAACGGTGGGCGAAGTCTGACTATGCGGTTGTCTTTTTGGCGGCGACAAAGGAACGTGCAAAACGACTGAGTCATGTTTTGGAAGACTACGATATCGAAGCAACCATTGTTGAGCAAAAAACAGAATTATCAACGAAACAAGAGCAAATTATGATCGGTGGATTAAGTGGCGGGTTCGAATTAGCGATGCAAAAACTAGTAGTCGTTACTGAAGAGGAAATTTTCACACAGAAAGCAAAAAGACCTCAACGAAAGCAAAAGCTATCGAATGCCGAGCGCATTAAAAGTTATTCTGAATTAGAAGTTGGCGACCTTGTTGTTCATGCCAGTCATGGAATTGGGAAATATTTAGGTATTGAAACACTAGAAATCAACGGCATCCACAAAGATTATCTGCATGTACGATATGCAGGAAATGATAAATTGTATGTACCTGTCGAACAAATTGATCAAGTTCAAAAGTATGTTGGCTCTGAAGAGAAGGATCCAAAAATCTATGCGTTGGGCGGTAATGATTGGAAGAAGGTCAAGAAAAAGGTACAATCATCAGTTGAAGATATTGCTGATGACTTGATCAAGCTTTATGCTGAGCGTGAGGCGAGTAAAGGTCATGCCTTCTCACCTGATGGACCTGAACAGGGTGACTTTGAGGCCTCGTTCCCTTACCAAGAAACAGAAGATCAAATCCGAGCGATTACAGAAATTAAAGAAGATATGGAAAAGGAGCGGCCGATGGATCGCTTGCTTTGTGGTGACGTTGGCTACGGAAAAACAGAGGTTGCGATTCGAGCAGCATTTAAAGCGATCATGGATGGCAAGCAAGTTGCGATTTTAGTACCAACAACTATTTTAGCACAGCAACATTATGAGACTGTCAAAGAGCGCTTCCAAGACTATCCAATCAATGTGAGTGTCTTAAGCCGCTTCCGCTCAAGGAGGGAGCAAACGCAAACCATAAAAGGATTAAATGCTGGATCGGTAGATCTTGTTGTTGGGACACATCGGTTATTATCTAAAGATATTAAGTTCAAAGACTTAGGGTTATTAATTGTGGATGAGGAACAAAGGTTTGGAGTTACCCATAAGGAAAAAATTAAGCGGATGAAAGCCAATATTGATGTATTAACGTTAACAGCGACACCAATCCCGCGAACATTGCATATGTCGATGCTTGGTGTTCGTGACTTGTCTGTTATCGAGACACCACCTGAAAACCGCTTTCCGGTACAAACCTATGTTGTTGAGTATAATGCTTCGCTTGTAAAAGAAGCCATCGAACGGGAATTATCAAGAGGGGGACAGGTTTACTTCCTCTATAACCGGGTCGATGATATTGCGCAAATGGCTGAGCGAATTTCAATGCTTGTCCCTGATGCAAAAGTAAACCTTGCCCATGGACAAATGAATGAGACTGAACTTGAGGCGGTCATGATTGATTTCCTTGAAGGAAACAGTGATGTATTAGTTACAACGACAATTATTGAAACAGGGGTAGATATTCCTAATGTAAATACATTAATTATCTATAATGCAGATAAAATGGGGCTTTCACAGCTTTACCAAATTAGGGGACGTGTGGGACGCTCGAATCGAGTCGCTTATGCCTACTTTACGTATCAGCGCGACAAAGTGTTAACAGAAGTCGCTGAAAAACGTCTTCAGGCGATCAAAGAGTTTACCGAGCTCGGTTCTGGGTTTAAAATAGCGATGCGTGATTTATCGATTCGTGGTGCCGGAAACTTACTCGGAGCTCAACAACATGGCTATATCGAATCTGTTGGTTTTGATCTTTACTCGCAAATGTTAAAAGAGGCGATTGAAGAACGTAAAGGTGACAAGCCAACGACACCGTCCTTCAATGTCGAAGTTGATATAGATGTTGATGCCTATATCCCAGAAACGTATATTGGTGATGCCAAACAAAAGATTGAGATGTATAAACGCTTCAAGGCATTAGGTGATCAAACAGATATTACGGAGTTACAAGATGAGTTAATTGACCGTTTTGGACAATACCCAGATGAAGTTGCTTATTTATTTAGCATTTCCAAGATAAAGATGTATGCAAAGCAAGAACAAGTCGAGTCGATTTCTGAAAGTAAGGATCAATGTTCACTCCTTCTTACGGAAGATGCGAGCAGTGAGGTCGATGGTGCAAAGTTATTTGAACTCATCAACCAGTTCGGAAGAGATGTTGGTTTAGGGACGTCTGGAGATAAAATCATCATTAATGTTAAAACGAAGAAAATGACCGCCAAGCAAACATTGGAGTTGCTCGAGACGTTGTTATCGCAATTACACACAGCCAAAAAGAGTAAGGATGATACCGCCAAAACAGTATAGAATTACCACCTGGGTAGGCCTGTGATCGCCGAACAAATTCATGAATTGGTGAATAGTTCTTTTTTAAAGACGGATAATATAGACAAGACAACAGATGATTCACACCAAGAACACACTTAATCATCATTGTAGCTTAGCTAAAACATCTTAGGAAAGTGAGGCATCATAAGAATGAAAGCAACAGGTATTGTTCGTCGAATCGATGACTTAGGTCGAGTTGTTATACCAAAAGAAATTCGAAGGACATTACGTATCCGCGAAGGAGATCCGTTAGAGATTTTCGTGGATCGTGATGGCGAAGTTATCTTAAAGAAATATTCACCGATTTCGGAACTAGGTGATTTTGCAAAAGAGTATGCGGAAGCACTTTATGATAGTCTTAATGTTACTGTTTTGATTGCTGACCGTGATACATATATTGCCGTATCCGGTGGTTCGAAGAAGGAATATGCGAATAAAAGTATTGGTGAAATTATTGAAACAGCTATGGATGAGCGCCAATCAAAAGTGGAAACCACATCAGGTGAATACAACATTGTTGGCGATAGTAAGGAAGAAATGAGTGGTTACGTCGTTGCGCCAATTATTGCCAATGGTGATCCGATCGGTGCTGTCGTGATGCTTTCTAAAGATGAGTCGATTGGTGGAGACATTGAACAAAAGCTTGCGGAAACCGCAGCAGGATTTCTAGCAAGACAAATGGAACAATAAGTAATCATATATCCGAGGAGGTGGAGTGTTCCACCTTCTCTTTTTTTGGTGTGGAGCAATGCTTGGTGACCTTAGCCATTAGGGGGACATTAGCCAGAAATAATAGCTGAAGATAATGGTGATCGTCGTCAGTTTTAAAAAAATAAAAATGTTCAGGCTTGGTGTTGATAAAGAGTTGTTGCCGAGAAATTTGTTGAAGTTCGCACGAGGCGGACGCACTTTTTCAATCGAATGATGAGAACCTATGATATAATATCACCTGATTTTGTCTTGTTAGGTCGAGGTGGGAGGAGTAGCAAAGATGGTGCTAGAAGAACAGAGAGCAAAGCATGTCTGGAGAGGAGCGATATTTCTAGCTGTTGCTGCATTATTAACGAAGGTGATGAGTGCAGCATATCGAATTCCGTATCAAAATATCGCAGGAGACCTCGGCTTTTATGCATATCAGCAGATTTATCCATTTTACGGGATGGCGTTGACGTTATCGATTTATGGATTCCCTGTTGTCATATCAAAACTTGTCTCAGAGCGCCACGCTTATGGGGATAAATTAGGGGCTAACCAAATTGCTCGAACAGCCTTTTATAGCTTAAGTGTATTTTCTTTTGTTATTTTCATCAGTTTATATATGGGAGCGGGCTGGCTCGCACAAATCATGGCTGATCCGAACTTAACAACAGCTTTAAAGGTCATTTCGTTGTCATTTTTACTAATCCCTGTATTATCCGTTTTGCGTGGGTATCATCAGGGGATTGAAAATATGATTCCAACAGCTGTGTCACAAGTAAGTGAGCAAGGTGTTAGGGTATTTGTTATATTAGTATTATCTTACTTGTTTGTTATAAATGGACATGGCCCTTATGCGGCCGCCATTGGTGCTGCGATTGGTTCAGTGGTTGGGGGACTCGTAGCCATTGTTGTACTAGTTACGTTTAGTCGGAAAAAGTTACTGTTTAACCAGCGCACAAAAAGCGCTCATGTTAACGAAGCAATGATTATTAAACAGTTGTTTTTTCAAGGATTTCTCATTTGTATTAGTGTACTCGTATTTATCTTTTTTCAATTTATTGACGCGATGACGATGATCCGTTTCTTGAAAGCATCAGGTATCGATGCTGAGAGTGCGAAAACAGCAAAAGGTGTTTTTGATCGTGGTCAGCCGTTACTTCAACTTGGGACGATCGTAGCGACGGCCTTTTCATTAGCGCTTGTGCCGATGATTACAAAGGCAAGAGCGAATGGTAAACACCATCTGGCAAGAAAACAAGGGGAGTTGGCGCTTCGGTTGACCGTCATTGTGGCGGCCAGTGCAACAGCAGGTTTAATTGTTATTATCGAACCGACGAATGTTATGCTTTATATGAATAATGATGGGTCTGCTGTTTTGTCTATCCTAGCTGTAACGATTCTCTTTAGTTCAGTCGTTATAACAACATCAGCGATTTTACAAGGGCTTGATTATGTCAAGTTGCCAGCAATTCATATTATCATCGGTGTGTTTGTGAAATTGCTGTTAAACGTTATTATGGTCCCTACTTATGGGACGGCCGGAGCAGCTGTGGCTACTGTGGTTGCCTTTATTGTAGTTGCCGGTTTAAATATTTGGGCGATTGTAAGAATTGATGGAATAGAGAAACCAAAGAGTAAGCGTATCTTCGCGATTCTATTGTCATTAGTTGCGATGGTTGTTGCCACTTTGCTTTGGAAGAGTGGACTTCAATGGTTATTCGTAACGTACCTTGGACAGCGGTGGTTTGAAACTGTTATTGCACTGACTACTGTTTTCATCGCAACTGTTGTTTTGCTGTTATTCTTATTGCGATTCGAAGCCTTTTCAAAACAGGAATTAGCAACCATTCCAAAGCTCAAAAAATTGACACGTTTTTTTACAAAAGATGAAAGGAAAGATGACAGATGAAGAAGAAAATAAATGTCATTGGTTTAGGTGCTGGTGACCTTAACCAAATGCCAATTGGTTTGTATAAGCAAATCAAGGAAGCATCGTCATTATACTTACGTACGAAGCACCATCCGGTTATCACTGAACTTGAGCAAGAAGGGCTTCAGTATACCTCATTCGATTCGATCTATGAAGAGCATGATCAATTTACTGATGTGTACCGTGAAATTAGTGAGCAATTATTTTCGCTTGCTGATAACGAAGAAGTTACATATGCTGTTCCAGGACATCCGCTCGTTGCTGAGCAAACGGTCCAATACTTATTACATGAAGGACCGAATCAAGGGATTGAAGTCAACATATTGGGTGGACAAAGCTTTCTTGATCCGATGTATCATGTATTAGGAATTGATCCAATTGAGGGTTGTCAGGTTGTCGATGGAACCGCACTTGAAAAAGATAGCCTTCAAATTAGACAGCATATGATTATTTGTCAGGTTTATGATAGCTTTATTGCCTCTGAAGTGAAGTTAACATTAATGGAGCTCTTGCCTGATGATTATGAGGTAACGATTGCCACTGCAGTCGGAAGTGCCAAGCAGGAGTTAGTAACGGTACCATTATATGAGTTGGATCGAGCGACGGAAGTGAATAATTTGACAGCGGTTTATGTCCCCCCTGTGAGAGATGAGCAGCTTCTGTATCATGACTTTGGTAAATTACGCTCGGTTATTGCCACATTAAGAGGACCTGATGGATGTCCTTGGGACCGCAAGCAAACGCATGAGTCATTAAAAAAGTATTTAATTGAGGAAACATATGAAGTGCTTGAGGCGATTGATGAACAAGATGATGATCATCTTGCTGAAGAACTTGGTGATGTTTTACTACAAGTGATGCTTCATGCGCAAATTGGTGAAGATGAAGGGTTGTTTTCAATAGATGATGTCATTCAATCCATTACTGAAAAAATGATTCGTCGCCACCCACACGTCTTTTCAGTTGCTTCAGCGGACACGGCTGAAGAAGTCGAGAGTAACTGGGAGGCGATTAAGAAGAAAGAAAAGCAAGAGAGTGGGCAAGGCGAAGAGTGGGATTCGATTTTGGATGATGTCAGTAAAAGTGTGCCGGCACTCATTCGTGCCTATCAACTTCAAAAAACAGCAGCAAAAGTCGGATTTGATTGGGATGATGTTGCTCCGATTTGGATGAAGATCCAAGAGGAGATTGCTGAGTTTTTTACAGAAGTTAAGGCTGAAAATAAAGAAATGATGATAAAAGAGTTTGGTGATATTTTATTTGCACTCGTGAATTTAGGAAGGTATTACAGTATTTATCCTGAAGAGGCGTTACAAACAACCAATCAAAAGTTTACGATACGATTTCAAATGATTGAAGAAAAACTCAAAGAACGAAAGCTCACATTTGCAGATGTAACCTTAGCTGAAATGGATGAGATTTGGGAAGAAGCAAAGAAAGAAACGAGGGGTTAAATATGCGATTAGATAAGTTTTTGAAAGTTTCCCGATTGATCAAACGCCGTACATTGGCAAAGGAGATATCGGATCAAGGGCGAATTACTATTAATGGTCAAACGGCTAAAGCAGGGTCAAATGTTAAGGCTGGGGATGAACTAACGATTCGTTTTGGACAAAAGCTAGTCACGATTCAAGTTGAAGAAATTAAAGAGACGACTCGAAAGGCTGATGCCGATTCAATGTATACAGTCGTCAAGGAAGAGCCGATTAAATCAGAACCAGATTTTTTATAAAAAATAAAGTTTATTAACTATTTTGAAAGTGAACAGTCTTTAGGCTTGTTCTATTCTCTACCTCCTTATCATAGATATAAAAAGTAAAAGGAGTCTATATGAGGAGGGGTTAGTGTGGATCATAACTATGAATTTGGTACACCGATGGGTCAAGCCCGCAAAACAAAGGAACATGATATTACATTAAGAGGGCGAAAATCGTTAGATATTACTGGAGTTAGGCAAGTAGAGAGCTTTGATAACGAAGAGTTCTTGTTAGAGACAGAAATGGGTTTTTTGTCTATCCGTGGTCAAAACCTTCATATGAAAAACTTAAATGTCGAGGAGGGATTGGTCTCGATTGAAGGCAAAATCTTTGATCTCGTCTATCTAGACGAAAACCAAGGCGATAAGTCTAAAGGATTCTTTGGGAAGTTGTTCAAGTGAGTTTAACAGTACAACTTAGCACGATGATTGCGATGTCAGCCATGGGAGTTTGGCTTGGGGCTGCGATCGATACGTACGGACGCTTTGCAAAGCAACGGCGTTCGTTTCATTGGCTAGTTGCTGTTAACGATCTTTTATTTTGGTTGATACAGGGGTTACTTGTTTTTTATGTCCTCCTGCAAGTCAATCAAGGTGAAATGAGGTTTTATGTCCTTCTTGCACTTATTTGCGGTTATGCCGGTTATCAAGCGCTTTTCCGCAATTACTATCAAGCCCTCTTAGAACGTTTGATTCGTTTTGCAATCTTGACCTTTCGCTTTATTCGTTCAGTCATTATCGTGCTATTTATCCGTCCGATTAAATGGTTGTTGAAACTGCTATATTCGTTATGTATGATGGTGATAACAGCGACGGTTGCGGTCCTTGTCTTTGTCGGCAAGGTGCTGCTTAAGCCATTGCAGTGGCTTGGAAATGCGTTGTTGAAACTGATACCAACAACTGAAATCATAGCATTTCTCAAAAAGATTACTTATTATCAGCAAGTGAAAGGTTTTATAAAAAGGTTGTTCAATAGGGACGATAGGGGTGATTAATTGTGGGGATCGAGCGTGAGGAAAAAATCAAAGAACTTCATTCCTCTTATAAGGATCAGCAGGAACGCCAAGAAAAAGAAAAACAGCGACGGCGAAAAGGCTTAGTAAGAAGGCTGACAGCAATGGCGGTTGTTGCTGGTTTTATAAGCATATTTGCAGGGATTACAATTTATTCGCAAGCTAGTGTTATAGACGAGAAGAGACAAGAGAAGCTACAGCTAGAGGAACAGTTGCAACTAATGAAAGAGAATGAACAGCAACTGAAGATTGAAATTAAGAACTACAATGATTTAGAGTATATCGCAGAAGTTGCCCGCAAAGATTATTATCTTTCAAAGCCTGGTGAAACAATCTTTAAATTACCAAGTGAGACATCTTCCGACTGATTGACACTCAATTTTAGAATCAGTTATAATAAGATGAAATTTATATATTTGTTTTCTTAAGGAGGAGCAATTTTTACATGTCAATTGAAGTAGGCAGCAAGTTGCAAGGAAAGGTAACAGGTATTACCCATTTTGGAGCGTTTGTTGAGCTGCCAGGTGGTAAAACTGGTCTTGTTCATATTAGTGAAGTAGCTGACAATTATGTGAAAGACATCAATGAGTTTTTAAAAGTCGGCGATGAGGTAGAAGTTAAGGTTGTCAATGTCGAGGACAATGGCAAAATTGGCTTGTCAATTCGTAAGGCAAAAGAACGTCCAAATGGCGCAGATGGGTCTACACGTCCACAGAGATCTTCACGACCACCACGTTCAGGTGGATCACAAGGAAGAGGCTCTCGTGGAGGACAACGTGGAAATAGCCGTCCGTCGCTAAGTTTTGAGGACAAGATGAACCGTTTCTTAAAGGATAGTGAAGAACGTTTATCGGTATTAAAGCGTAATACTGAATCAAAGCGTGGTGGTCGCGGCGCCCGTCGTGGGTAAAGCTTGCTGCTAACTTTCAACAATAGAAAAAAAGACAAGCGCATATTGATGCGCTTGTCTTTTTTATGGTGTTTTTTCATATGGGTAGGGAATTGCTACGAAAAGAGGGTATAATCAATCGCTTTGGTTACTGTCAGACTATTCAAAGTCAATTTTTTGGCCGATTCGTAATTTCACGCAACAATCTTCAATGGTTCTACGTTATTTTTTGCGAATTAGACGGTAAACGCAACAATAGTACAAATTCATGTACTAAACGTCTTAAAGTTTATTCTATATTCTAGAAAGACGTCGAAGACTTTTTTGTTGTAGGCCACCTATTTTGACAAAAATTTGGACAATCATCTGTTTATAATGGTAGCACGATTATAAATACGGGTGGTGTTAGTAATGATTCGAAAAGTAACTAGAGGTGTTATTGAACCGATGCGTACATCGGTATTAATTGATCGGACACAGGCTTTGTTTACAGCAGTAGGTGACAGTGCAAAAAAAGCCGTGAACACTGTCTTTCTTCAATGGGGATTATTGCTATTTATCATAGGATTTTTACTTGGCAGGGCAATGATCCTTTCTGAAATTACTCCATTTGTGCTGCCGTTCATTGCAGTCATCTATGTCCTTCGTAAGGAGAAAACAGGCCTTGCAGCGATCGCTTTGTTTGCGGGGGCATTGACAAGTGTATATGAAAGTGGTTGGTTTGTTTTAACCGCGATTATTGTCTATTTTGTCGTACAGAAAGTAGTAGAAAGGTTTAGTGACAATGCGACGAAGGTATTGCCGTTTACCGTTCTTCTCTCAAGCTTACTTGCTAGGGTTATATTAACATTTGTTATGACTGGGCAAGTGAGTAATTATGCTTTGATGATGGCTGGGGTTGAAGCAGGATTAAGTTTTATTCTAACGATGATCTTTTTGCAAAGTGTTCCATTAGTGACGATGAGTACGGTCAAACAGCCTTTAAAAAGTGAAGAGATTGTTTGTTTAATCATTTTATTAGCCTCAGTGATGACTGGAACAATCGGTTGGGTTATTTATGACTTAACAGTTGAGCATATGCTTGCTCGTTATTTAGTTCTTTTATTTGCTTTCGTTGGTGGCGCAGCCATTGGTTCAACGGTAGGGGTGGTCACTGGGCTGATTTTAAGCTTAGCGAGTGTGGCTAGTCTTTATCAAATGAGTTTACTTGCTTTTGCCGGTCTTTTAGGTGGGCTTTTGAAAGAAGGGAAGAAATTAGGTGTTAGTATTGGTCTCCTTGTTGGAACACTGATGATCGGTCTTTATGGTGAAGGAGGCGGGGAGTTAACGCTAACGGTGATGGAATCTTTGGTTGCTGTTGCAGTCTTTTTATTAACACCAAGATCACTTATTTCACAGCTTAGCCGCTATATCCCAGGTACGACGGAGTATTCGCAAGAGCAACAACAATATTTACGAAAAATACGTGATATTACCGCTGGTCGTGTTGAACAGTTTTCACACTTGTTCCAAACACTATCCAATAGCTTTCAATCATCACAAGCGGTGTCAGATATCGATGATGCAGAGCGAGAGATTGATTATTTCCTGAGCAATGTTACCGAAAAAACATGTCAAACATGCTTTAAAAAGGAACGGTGCTGGGTGACGAACTTTAATACAACCTATGATTATATGACGATGATTATGAATGAAACAGAGAAAAATCGTAAAATTAGTGACCGCTCACTAATAGCGGAATGGTCAAGCTATTGTGTGAAGGATGAAAAGGTTATAAAAGCGATTCAGGATGAGATTAGCCATTTTCAGGCCAATAAAAAGCTAAAACAGCAGGTGCTAGAAAGTAGAAAGTTAGTAGCAGATCAATTGTTAGGAGTTTCTCGGGTCATGGGTGACTTTGCAAAAGAAATCCAGCGCGAAAAGGAAGTGAATCATGCTCAAGAGGAACAAATTTTGGATGCGTTACGTGGGGTCGGTTTAGAAATTGGGCACCTTGATATTTATCGTTTAGAAGAAGGCAATATAGAAATTGAAATGAGTGTCCCGAATGATGACGGTCATGGGCAAGCAGAAAAAATTATTGCTCCGATGCTATCTGATATCGTCAATGAAACAATTGTCGTAAAAAGCGAAGAGCATGCCTTTTATCCAAATGGTTATAGTCATGTCTCCTTCGGGTCGGCGAAACGCTTTGTCGTTGAGACAGGAGTAGCTAATGTTGCAAAAGGCGGCGCTTGGGTGTCCGGAGACAGTTATTCAACGATTGAGCTTGGTTCTGGAAAGTATGCAATCGCCATTAGTGATGGCATGGGTAATGGTGAACGGGCGCACTTAGAAAGTAATGAAACGTTGCAATTGTTGCAAAAGGTCCTTCAGTCAGGGATTGAGGAAACGGTCGCGATTAAGTCGATTAACTCTGTCTTGTCACTACGAACGACGGATGAAATCTTTTCAACGCTTGATTTGGCGATGGTTGATTTGCAAGATGCGAGAGCAAAGTTCTTGAAGATTGGATCGATCCCAAGCTTTATTAAACGAGGGCATGATGTTACGAAGATAGAGGCGAGTAACCTACCAATGGGAATCATTCAGGAATTTGATGTTGATGTCGTTAGTGAGCAGCTGAAAGCAGGTGATTTGCTCATTATGATGAGTGATGGTATTTTTGATGCGCCTAAACATGTGGAAAATAAAGAAATGTGGCTTAAGCGAATTATTTCTGAGATTGAAACAAATGACCCTCAAGAAGTCGCCGATTTAATTCTTGAGCATGTGATACGCTCTGGCAGTGGTGCGATTGAAGATGATATGACTGTCGTTGTTGCTCAAGTTAAAAGGAATACACCAAAATGGGCGGCGATTCCACTCTATCATCAGACTCGGTTTTTACGAAAAGAAGCACAGTAACCTACAACAACGGTACAGGTATAATCCCCTCCTAACTGGTCAATGATGGTGATAACTAGACGATTTGGAGGGGATTTTATGGGTAAAGGAACGTTAAAGCAGATTTTACTATTAACGGATGGTTGTTCAAACCAAGGTGAAGATCCTGTTGCCATTGCGACGTTTGCAAAAGAGCAAGGTGTAACTATCAATGTCATTGGTGTTGTTGACGATAGCCCCATTAGTGAACAAGGGATTGAGGAGATCGAATCGATTGCAATGGCAGGAGGTGGCGTCAGTCAGGTTGTTTATACGAAGCAATTAGCAAAAACAGTTCAAATGGTTACGAGAAAAGCAATGACACAAACATTGCACGGTGTTGTTAATAAAGAGTTATCACAAATTCTAGGCGACAAACAAGAGATTGAAGACCTATCACCTGAAAAGCGTGGCGAAGTGATGGAAGTTGTCGATGAATTAGGTGAAACGATTGATTTAGAAGTGCTTATTTTAGTGGATACAAGTGCGAGTATGAGAAGTAAGTTGCCGATGGTTCAAGAGGCGCTTACCGACTTATCGATTAGCTTAACGTCACGGATGGGGCAAAACCGTTTCTCCCTTTACTCATTTCCGGGGAAACGTAAAGAGGTTGATCGTTTGCTAGATTGGACTCCGAAATTAAATTCTTTAACAGGAGTGTTTCATAAGCTATCATCCGGTGGGGTTACGCCAACCGGTCCAGCACTCCAAGCAGTTATGAAAAAGTTTGCAAAAAATAACTCGAGAAGGAGTTTGATTTCTCGTGGCGATGAAGAGCTATTCGAAGAGTCCGGTATGTAACTTTGCACCTGGAACTAAAATTGTAGGGAAATGGCACAACAAGCCTTATAAAATCATTAAGCAGTTAGGGTCTGGTGCGACTGGATCAGTGTATCTTGCTGATTCGCAAGATGGTAGAATCGCGTTGAAAATAGGAATAAATAATATGGCAATTACGTCCGAAGTAAACGTATTGAAGCATTTTTCAAAGGTCCAAGGACAAGTTCTTGGACCTTCTTTGTTAGATGTTGACGATCTTGTCAGTGGCGGAAATCAGTATCCTTTTTATGTAATGGAGTATTTAAAGGGACAGGAGCTACTACAGTTTATACAAAAGCGCGGTGACGAGTGGATTGGGATTTTAGTTGTACAATTATTAGGAGATCTTGATCGTCTTCATCGTGCGGGGTGGGTGTTTGGTGATTTGAAGCCAGATAACTTAATTGTAGTTGGACCACCTGCAAGGATTCGCTGGTTTGATGTTGGGGGGACAACGTTGTTAGGACGCTCCATTAAAGAATATACGGAGTTTTATGACCGAGGGTATTGGGGGCAGGGGACGCGTAAGGCTGAACCTAGTTATGATTTGTTTGCTGTTGCGATGATTATGATCAACTGTTGTTACCCTTCAAGGTTTGAAAAGAAGAGTGAAAAAGGAATTGAACAATTAAAGGAGGCTATTACAGCTAAATCATCATTACGCCCATATGAAGGTGTTCTTATGAAAGCGTTGCAAGGGCGATATGAGCATGCCCAGGAAATGAGAAAGGAGCTTGTTGATGCAATAAGTTCGCACACAACATATAAACCAAAACCGAAGCGGTCACAGCAAAGACAAGCAAAGAGAAAAAGAGAACGCAAGCAAAAATCTTCGGTGTTTGTTGAAATCTTTCTGGTCGTCTCTTTTATTCTTTTGGCATATATTCTATACTTATTTGGGCAATTAATGTAAAAGGTTGTTGAACACATCCTAAAACTAGAAAAATGAGTTCCCAGCGGCGTGGAGGAGTACCGATGAGAAGATCAGATAAAATGATGGATATCTGCTTATTAGCAGGAGAGATTATGCTAACCTATGGCGCTGAAACGTATCGTGTTGAAGAAACGCTTGAGAGAATGGCAAGAGCAGCACATTTTAAGAATGTCCATAGTTTTGTGACAACAACAGGAATCTTCCTTTCCTTTGAAGAAGAAGGAATAGGTGATACGATGCAGATGATTCGTGTTGATGACCGGATGCAGGATCTAAATAAAGTCTCACTCGTTAATCAAGTTTCTAGACAGTTCGTCAGCGGTGAAATTGATGAGGATGAAGCTTATGATCGACTTGTTATGATTGAAAAAGCACCAATGAATTACCCAGTTTGGGTGATTCATTTTGCCTCTGGACTCGCTGGTGGTGGCTTTTCCTATTTATTTGGTGGGGGTGTAAGGGATGTATTCCCTGCTTTTATCGCTGGGATTATCGCCAGTATAAGCGTAGTGAAATTTCAGGAGTATTTAAAGGTTAAGTTTTTTGCCGAGTTTATGGCTGCCTTTTTAGGTGGAGCGACGGCAATCGGGCTTGTTTTTTTTGGAATCGGTCAAAATCTTGATCAAGTGATTATTGGTACACTGATGCCACTAGTACCTGGGATTCCACTTATGAATGCTGTTCGAGATTTAATGTCAGGAGATCTTGTTGCTGGGGTTAGCCGGGGTGCTGAAGCAACCATCACCTCATTGTCGATCGCTACTGGTGTTGCGCTTGCGATCGGTTTGTTTTTATGAAGAAGGCTAACAGGTAGATTGATGAAGCTTGGGAAGACGTGGTGAAGAGACGGATGTTATTAGAATTACTTTTTTGCTTTATTGCAACTGTATCGTTTGGGGTTATTTTTAATGTCCCAAACAAAGCGGCTGTGTTAGGCGGCGGCATAGGTGTGATTACTTGGGTCATTTATCGGGTTTTACCTGAATATGATGTTACTATTATCTTTGCAACTGCTGTTGCTGCTTTTGTTAGTGCATCGATTGCTCATTTTTTAGCAAGACGTTACCGGCTACCAGGGACGATTTTTAGTATTCCAGGTATTATTCCACTGTTGCCTGGAAGTAAAGCCTATTTTACGATGCTTGCTTTTGTAGATGGCAATTACTTACTAGGTCTAGAGCATGGAATTGAAACAATGCTTCAAGCAGGGGCCATTGCAGCTGGATTGATTTTTGCACTTTCAATCTTTTCATTTGGAAAGGGGATCGGACAACGCTATGAAACAAGCCGTTAAGCATTTTATTGAGCGCCATGCCTTGTTGCGCTCTAAGGCGACTGTTGTCGTAGGTGTGTCAGGTGGACCTGATTCGATGGCGTTGCTTCACTATCTTTCTAAAGAACAAGAGCAATTACATTTAACAATCGTTGCCGCCCACGTAGACCACATGTTTCGCAAACAGCAATCATATGAAGATTATAAGTATGTCGAGAATTATTGTCTCAAACAAGGGATTTCATTTCGGGGGGCGCGTATTGATGTTAAGGCGTATCAAGAACAGACCAAGGTGAGTGCGCAAATGGCTGCGCGTGAATGCCGCTACGCTTTTTTTGATGAAGTGATGAAAGAGTTTCAGGCTGATTATCTCGCCCTTGCTCACCATGGAGATGACCAAATTGAAACGATGGTCATGAAACAAGTACGCGGCAGCTTCGGCATAGGGCTAGCAGGAATTCCTGTTCGTCGTCCGTTTAGTTGTGGTGAAATTATTCGACCCTTTTTAGGAATAACGAAAGCACAAATTGAGCACTATTGTAAAGAAGTCTCGCTAAAACCGCGACAGGACCCGACCAACGATACCGCTACTTATGTCAGAAATCGATTCCGTCAGCAACTGCTGCCATTCTTGAAAGCAGAGAATCCAAATGTCCATGAACAGTTTCAAAAGCAAAGTGAGTGGACCACAGATGAGCAAAGGCTTTTACAACAAATGGCTGAAAATGTAGCATGTGAAGCGATTGTTGAAAAGAGTCATGATATTGTCATTTTTTCAATCAAACAGTTGGAGCAGGTGGCAATCCCTTTACAAAGAAGGGTGATTCATCTAATATTAAGTTATCTCTACGGGAAAAATTCACCATCAATTTCAATGATACATATTGAAGAGATTTTAATGCTGCTCATGCAGTCTCATCCCTCGGGAACATTGAATTTACCTTTAGGCTTACACATTAGAAAGTCTTACGATACATGTACAGCATCATTTTTAAAGGATGAAATGAATGTACCTTTCAGTTTCCGATTAACTTTACCTGGGATGATTGAGACAAGACTTGGGAAGATTAGTGGTGAAGTCACGAGTATCCCCCCGACTGCAGGTGGGAATTCTCTATTTTTCTGTGATAAAGAATTAGTTCACTATCCGTTAACGGTTCGTAGCAGAAGACCTGGTGATCGCATTTCCATAAAAGGGATGAATGGATCAAAGAAAATTAAGGATCTTTTCATTGACCATAAAATTAATCGTAAAGACAGGGAGATATGGCCACTTGTCGTTGATAGTAAGGATCAGATTTTATGGGTTCCCATGCTAAGTAAGTCATCATTGGCAGTACCTTCAGATCATACAAAAACTTACTTATCTCTCAGGTTCGAACCTGCTTCGGGATATTAACAAATTAAGTACAATAAAGGAGCGATTCTTTCAATAGAAAGGTCATTAATCGTCACCTTTGAGCACTAACTAGGAGGTTTATGTAACTAAAATGAAGGAAGATATCAAAGAAGTCTTACTATCCGAGGAAGAAATTCAAGCTAAAGTACATGAATTAGGACAACAGATTACAGAAGAATACCGGGATCGGTTTCCACTTGTCATCGGCGTATTAAAAGGGGCCATGCCTTTTATGGCAGATCTAACGAAGCGAATTGATACGTATTTAGAGATGGACTTTATGGACGTTTCAAGTTATGGAAATGAAACAGTCTCATCAGGTGAAGTGAAAATCATTAAAGACCTTGATACATCAGTTGAAGGTAGAGATCTCCTTATTATAGAAGATATTATTGATAGTGGTTTAACATTGAGCTACTTAATCGAGCTATTTCATTATCGCAAAGCGAAGTCAGTGAAGGTCGTTACCCTATTAGATAAGCCGGATGGCAGAAAGGTTGACCTCGTACCGGATATTGCAGGTTTTACAGTACCTGATGCTTTCGTTGTTGGTTACGGACTAGACTATGCGGAAAGGTACCGAAATCTCCCTTATATCGGGGTTCTTAAGCCCAAAATTTACGAGAGGTAATTATTGTGAATAAAGGTGCATTTATGATACTATTATTTCAGCTTTTATTGTGCGTGGGAGGAGGTAAGGAATGAATCGGATTTTTCGAAATACGGTTTTTTATTTGTTAATATTTTTAGTTATCGTAGGGATTGTAAGCTTCTTTAGCGGTGAACCTGCAGAGACTGAACAATTCACCTATGATCAATTTCAACAACATTTAGAAGACGGACAAATCACAGCAATCTCGATTAAGCCTGAACGTGGTGTCTATTTAGTTACTGGACAACTCGCTACTTATACGGAGGATGAGTTTTTCCAAACGAATGTTCCGGATACGCCGGAAGCATTGGAATTAATCTTAATGGCCTCAAATCCTCAAGATGGTGGTACTGAACTTGAGGTTCTAATGGCGGATGAAACAAGTGGTTGGGTAACGTTCTTTACTTCAATCATTCCGTTTATCATTATTTTCATTTTGTTCTTCTTCTTATTAAGCCAAGCTCAAGGTGGCGGTAGCCGTGTCATGAATTTTGGTAAGAGCAAGGCGAAGATGGTGAATGAAGATAAGAAAAAGGCGAAGTTTAAGGATGTAGCTGGTGCTGATGAGGAGAAACAAGAGCTTGTTGAAGTTGTTGACTTCTTAAAAGATCCTCGTAAGTTCTCAACCATTGGGGCGCGTATCCCTAAAGGGGTTCTATTAGTCGGCCCTCCAGGTACAGGGAAGACATTACTTGCGCGTGCGGTAGCCGGTGAAGCAGGTGTTCCTTTCTTCTCCATTAGTGGTTCTGATTTCGTCGAGATGTTCGTCGGTGTTGGGGCATCACGTGTACGTGATTTATTTGAAAATGCAAAGAAAAATGCACCGTGTATTATTTTCATTGATGAGATTGATGCTGTTGGACGTCAGCGTGGCGCAGGCCTTGGTGGTGGACACGACGAACGTGAGCAAACATTGAACCAACTTCTTGTTGAAATGGATGGTTTCAGTGCTAATGAAGGAATAATTATCATTGCAGCGACAAACCGTGCAGATATACTTGATCCGGCATTATTACGTCCTGGACGATTTGACCGCCAAATCATGGTTGGCCGTCCAGATGTGAAGGGGCGTGAGGAAGTCCTTAAAGTGCATGCTCGTAACAAACCATTAGCAGAGGACGTTAATTTAAAAACGATCGCAACTCGCACACCAGGATTTTCGGGTGCTGATCTTGAGAACCTGTTAAATGAAGCAGCCTTGATTGCTGCACGACAGGATCATAAAAATATTAGTATGATTCATGTAGAAGAGGCGATTGACCGAGTCATTGCTGGACCAGCGAAGAAGAGCCGAGTCATCTCTGAAAAAGAGAAGAATATCGTGGCCTTCCATGAAGCTGGACATACAGTTGTCGGGGTGAAGTTAGAAAATGCCGACATGGTTCATAAGGTTACGATTGTCCCACGGGGGCAAGCTGGTGGATATGCAGTTATGCTTCCAAAAGAAGATCGCTACTTTATGACAAAACCAGAATTACTTGATAAGATTATCGGCTTACTTGGTGGGCGCGTGGCTGAAGAAGTTACGTTTGGCGAGGTAAGTACCGGTGCTCATAATGATTTCCAACGAGCGACAAATATTGCGCGCAAGATGGTTACGGAGTATGGTATGAGTGAAAAGCTAGGACCAATGCAATTTGTGCAAGGTTCTGGGGGCGGACCATTCCTAGGGCGTGACATTCAAAATGATCAAAGTTACAGTGATTCAATTGCTTATGAGATTGATTTAGAAAGTCAACGTATTATCAAGGAATGTTATGACCGCTGTAAACAAATTTTACTCGACAATAAAGAAAGCCTTGATCTTGTTGCTAAGACATTGCTTGAATTAGAGACCCTTGATGCGGAACAAATTAACTCTTTAATTAATGAGGGTAAACTACCTGAAGGTCATCACTCTAATAACAAGCCAAGTGCTGTGAGCACAGATGCAGATAGTGATGTTAAGGTGACGATTAATTCGAAGAAAGATGATGAAGGCGGCACTGAATCAGAATCTTCAAGTGACGAGTCCAAACAGGAAAACGACCAACCTTCTGATGAAGGTAAGAACGAGAAGTAAGGTCGCTTTGCTCATGTGAGTTTAAAATGAGTTCTTTGGTTTGTAATAGGGTGTCTTTTAAAAGACATCCTATTTTTACTATCTATAGAAGGTGATACATCAGAAGTGGAGAATAATTGTAGTGAACTCTCGTGCTGTGACGAAGTTAATAAATATTGATTTGTGGTGATAACTAATGATATTTGTGATAGATGTTGGGAATACGAATATTGTACTTGGTGTGTATGATAACGATGAATTGAAGTATCATTGGCGCATTAATACAAACAGGCAGCAAACAGAAGATGAGTATGGGATGATTATTAAGGATTTATTTTCACATGTAGATTTAAAAGGGGAGCAAATTGATGGGATTATCATCTCATCAGTTGTACCGCCAATTATGTTTGCGCTGGAGTTGATGTGTAAAAAGTATTTTAATGTTGAACCGTTAATCATTGGCCCCGGTATTAAAACAGGTTTGAATATTAAGTATGATAACCCGAAGGAGGTTGGAGCGGACCGTATTGTTAATGCTGTTTCTGCGATTTACCTTTATGGAAGTCCGCTCATTATTGTCGATTTCGGTACAGCGACTACATATTGTTATATAAATGAAGAAAAACAATATATGGGCGGAGCAATCGCGCCAGGGATTTCGATTTCTACTGAGGCGCTTTATAATCAAGCCTCCAAGTTACCACGAATTGAAATCGCAAAGCCGACCCAAGTAATCGGAAAAAATACGGTCAATGCGATGCAAGCGGGTATCTTTTATGGATATGTCGGTCAAGTGGATGGGATTGTTACTCGTATGAAAGAACAATCACCGACCGAACCGACAGTGATTGCAACGGGGGGATTAGCTCCGTTGATCGCTAAAGAATCGACAACAATTGATATTGTAGATCCTTATTTAACACTAAAAGGGTTACAAATGATTTATTTAAAAAATAAGTAAACAGTAGATGAGGAAAAATAAATACGAAAAGCAGCTTCCTTGAACTTGTATATAACGGAAAGGACGAGTGTCATGTCAGATTATTTAGTTAAGGCAACAGCATTTGAAGGGAAAGTAAGAGCGTATGCAACCCAAACAACAGAGATGGTTGGTGAAGCAGTACGCCGACAAGGTACATGGGCAACGGCGTCTGCGGCATTAGGTCGAGCGATGACAGCGGGTCTGATGATGGGTTCGATGTTAAAAGGTGATGATAAAATCACGATTAAAATTGAGGGGGATGGTCCGATAGGTGCGATTGTCGTTGACAGTAACGCTAAAGGAGAGACCCGTGGCTATGTTAAAAATCCGAATGTGCACTTTGATTTGAACGAGCATGGAAAGTTAGATGTTGCACGTGCTGTTGGGACAGAAGGGTTTCTCTCGGTGGTCAAAGACCTTGGTATGCGTGAGAATTTCACAGGAAGCGTTCCTCTTATTTCCGGGGAATTAGGTGAGGATTTCACTTATTATTTTGTGTCATCTGAGCAAGTCCCATCATCTGTCGGTGTAGGGGTACTTGTGAACCCTGATGAAACGATCTTAGCTTCTGGTGGTTTTGTTATTCAGATGATGCCAGGTGCCGATGATGCGATTATAGAGGAGATTGAGAAGCGGCTCTCTCAAATTCCACCAATCTCTAAACTCATCCAGGCAGGGATGCCACCGGAAGAAATGCTCTACGCCTTATTGGGTGATGACAATGTAAAAATCTTAGATAAAATGCCGGTTGCGTTTGCTTGTAGCTGTTCAAAAGAGCGAATTGCCAATGCGATTATTGGACTCGGGAAAGATGAAATCAAAGCAATGATCGAAGAAGATGGTGGTGCGGAAACGACGTGCCATTTCTGTAATGAATCCTATGTATTCTCCAAAGAAGAGCTTGAAGAATTATATCAAGAAGCATAATAACTGTTGAATTTTCTAAAACTTGACAGAAAAGAATTGACTTATCAGAAAACGTCTGCTACGATAAAGTTAATAAATCATATAAAAATACTCGGTATTGAGGAGGAACAAAAATGAGAGTCGCAAATTCTATTACAGAGTTAATCGGACAAACCCCTTTAGTAAAATTGAACCGTTTAGTTGAAGATGATTATGCAGATGTTTATTTGAAGTTAGAATATATGAACCCAGGTAGTAGTGTAAAAGACCGTATCGCACTTGCGATGATTGAAGCGGCAGAAAAAAGTGGGGATTTAAAAGAAGGAAGCACAATTGTTGAGCCGACAAGTGGAAACACAGGTATCGGTCTTGCGATGGTAGCTGCTGCAAAAGGGTACCGTACCCTTTTAGTTATGCCTGAAACGATGAGTTTAGAGCGTAGAAATTTATTACGTGCATATGGTGCTGAGCTTGTACTTACACCAGGTCCAGATGGCATGGGCGGAGCGATCCGTAAAGCGACTGAACTTGCTAAAGAGAATGGCTATTTTATGCCACAACAATTTGAGAACGAAGCTAACCCTGAGGTTCACCGTGAAACAACTGGAAAAGAGTTACTAGAGCAGGTTGATGGCCAAATTGATGCATTTGTATCGGGTATCGGTACAGGTGGTACGATCACTGGTGCAGGTGGCTTACTTAAAGAAAACTTCCCGAACCTAGAGATTATTGCAGTTGAGCCAGCTGACTCTCCGATTTTATCAGGTGGGAAGCCGGGACCACATAAAATCCAAGGAATTGGGGCAGGATTTGTTCCTTCAATACTAGATACAGATCTATATAAAGAAATTGTTCAAGTAACAACGGACCAGGCGTTCGAATATGCTCGTCGCGCTGCGAGTGAAGAGGGTGTTCTTGGAGGAATCTCTTCTGGAGCAGCAATTTATGCAGCACTCGAGGCAGCAAAGCGTCTAGGTAAAGGTAAGAAAGTCGTCGCGATCATTCCAAGTAATGGTGAGCGTTACTTAAGTACACCGCTTTATCAATTTGAAGATTAAGAGTTCCTTGCAATATAACAACCGAAAGCTTTGAGTGAAAGCAGTCCTTCGAAAGGGGCTGCTTTTCCTTTTTAAATCGTCGATATAATGCTAAAATAAGCATATGTTTAAACGTTTTTGGGAGTGTGACATTCGTGCAGCAAAAGATAAATACAGCAATTGAACAGCAAAATAGATGCGTAATAGCAAAAAATATACCATTCACAACGGAGAAGTGGTACCAGTCCTATAAACAGCTTACGGCCTCTGAGTCACACCATATTCTGCTAGAAAGTGGCCGTGGTGGCAAGTATAGCATGGTTGGCTTACGACCTTTTGCTGTTTTAAAAGGGAAAGATTCAACATTCTCAGTAACAACGCAAGACGGGACAAAAGAGCAAACAGGTAACCCATTAGAACTGATGAAGCAATGGATGAAGTCGTATAAGACTGAAAAAGTTCCGGAGTACCCTGATTTTCAAGGCGGAGCGATTGGTTATGTGAGCTATGACCTTGTTCGTAAGATAGAGGATATTGGCATCAGTGCTGAAGATGATTTGCGGACGTACGACCTTTACTTTTTAGTGTTTGATGATGTGTTTGTTTTTGATCATGTGAATGATACGTTATGGTTGATGACTCACTATCTAGAAGGGGAAAAGGCTGAAGCTCTGGATAGGTTGGAACGGTATGAACAACAATGGTGTGTTGATGCGGCACCTGTACAATGGCAGCAATGTTCTCGAAGTGATGCAAGTGAACTTGAGACCTCGTTTACTGAAACGCAATTCGCTGAAGCTGTAAAGCGAGTAAAGGCCTATATCGCAAGTGGTGATGTATTTCAAGTCAATTTGTCTGTACGTCAAGCAAGGCCGTTGCAAACCGAACCGCTTCACATCTATGAAAAGTTACGTGAAATTAATCCATCACCTTATATGGGCTATTTTCATACACCTGACTTCCAGTTGGTTAGTGGGTCTCCGGAACTTCTCGTCAAAAAAGACGGTAATGAGGTTAGTACACGCCCGATTGCAGGAACACGATCTAGAGGGAAAGATGCAGATGAGGATGAGCGCTTAGCTAAAACGCTAATAGAAAATGAAAAAGAACGAGCTGAGCATGTGATGCTCGTCGATTTAGAACGAAATGACCTTGGCCGTGTCTGTAAATATGGGAGTGTTGAAGTAAATGAACTGATGGTGATTGAAAAATACTCACACGTCATGCATATTGTTTCTAATGTGCGCGGTGAACTCGCACCAGAAAATGATGCCTATGATATTATCGCTGCAACGTTCCCAGGAGGCACGATTACAGGTGCACCGAAAGTGCGGACAATGGAGATTATTGAAGAGCTTGAACCAGTTCGGAGGGGCGTATATACGGGGTCAATTGGCTGGATTGGTTTTAATGGGGATATGGAGTTAAACATTGCGATTCGTACGATGGTAGCCAAAGACGGTAAAGCTTACGTTCAAGCAGGAGCGGGAATTGTCATTGATTCTGACCCAGAAGCTGAATACAAGGAATCATTAAAAAAAGCGAAGGCCTTATGGCGAGCAAAAGAGTTGAGTGAAGAAGAGATGATGAATTAGCCAAGTTTAAGTTGAGTTGAGGAGGAATAACAATGATTTTAATGATTGATAACTATGATTCATTTACCTATAATCTCGTTCAATATTTAGGAGAGATGGGCCACGAGCTCGTTGTTAAGAGAAACGACCAAATTACTATTGCAGAAATTGAAGAGTTACAACCTGATTATCTAATGATCTCACCCGGTCCGTGTACGCCGAATGAAGCGGGGATTAGTATGGAGGCAATTAAGTATTTTGCTGGTAAGCTCCCGATCTTTGGAGTATGCCTTGGGCACCAATCGATTGCCCAAGTATTCGGTGGTGATGTGATTCAAGCCGAACGCTTAATGCACGGAAAAACATCAGAGATGGCACATGACGAGAAGTCGATTTTTAACGGAATTGAATCACCGCTTGTAGCAACACGCTACCATTCATTAATTGTAAAACGAGAAACACTTCCGGACTGTTTTGAGATTTCTTCAGAGACGTCAACTGGAGAAATCATGGCGATTCGCCATAAAACACTCCCTATTGAGGGTGTCCAATTCCATCCAGAGTCGATTATGACAGCTGATGGAAAGAAACTGCTTCGCAATTTCCTTGAGCATTATAAGGAGTTTGAGAGATGTACGTCTATGTAAATGGAAAGATTGTCCATTCAGAAGAGGCTAATATTTCTGTTTTTGACCATGGTTTCATGTACGGATTAGGTGTTTTTGAAACATTTCGTGTCTATAATGGTCATCCATTTCTATTGGATGACCATTTTCAGCGTTTGCAAGAAAGTCTCGCGATGTTAGACGTTCATTGGTCGTATCAAAAACAGGACGTTCTAACAATCCTTGAGCAATTATTAGAGGCAAATCAACTAAGAGATGCTTATGTCAGATGGAATGTTTCAGCAGGTCGTGGCCCGCTAGGTTTACAGGCTCAAGGCTATGAGGAGCCAACTGTTATTGCTTATATGAAGCCTATCCAAACAACGATAGAAACTGTGGAAAAGGATGCGGTGATTCTAGGAACGAGACGAAACTCTCCGGAGGGAGAAAAGCGGTTAAAGTCACATCACTTTTTAAATAATATATTAGGAAAACGAGAGCTTGGCACAAGGGTGAATACAGAGGGTATCTTCTTAACGAATGACGATTACCTTGCTGAAGGTATCGTTTCTAATCTGTTTTGGGTAAAAGAAGGGACATTATACACACCAGCAGTCGAAACAGGTATACTTGATGGGGTAACTAGGCAGTTTATATTGACGTTAGCCCATACAGACGGAATCAAATGTAAAACTGGTTTTTACGATCTAGATGACCTACTTTCCTGTGATGAAGCTTTTATTACAAACTCAATTCAAGAAATCGTACCATTAAAAATGATAGATTCATATCTGCTTCCTGGCAAGGAGGGAGAGGTAACAAAAGGCTTTTTGCAACGGTATCAACAGGTTACAGCGCAGTTATGGAGCCGAAAAGAGCTCAGGTAGAAAGGGTGAAGAAGATGAGGGATAACATCATCCGATTTGGTGACAAGGAAATCGATTTATCGAAGAAAACGTATATTATGGGGATTTTAAATGCAACGCCGGACTCTTTTTCAGATGGTGGAAAATATAACGAAGTTGATGCAGCTGTCAAGCATGCCCAAGAGATGGTAGAGCACGGAGCTGATATTATTGACATAGGTGGTGAATCAACTCGTCCCGGATCGGTCAAGGTGAGCTTAGAAGAGGAAGTAAGACGAGTGATCCCAATTATTTCAGCGGTTCGAGAGGCAGTTGATGTCCCAATTTCAGTTGATACGTATAAAGCTGAATTGGCAAAACAAGCGCTTGAAGCAGGGGCGGATATCATTAATGATGTCTGGGGAGCGAAAGCTGACCCAGACATGGCGAGTGTCGCTGCAAAGACGAATGCACCCATTATTTTAATGCATAATCGTGAGGATATGAACTATGGTGACTTACTAGATGATATGATTGCTGACTTGCAAGAAAGCATTGATCTCTGCTTAAAAGCGGGTGTGAAGGAAGAGAATATTATTTTAGATCCAGGCATCGGTTTTGCGAAAACGTATGAGCATAACCTCGAGGCAATGCGTAGATTAGACGAAATTACAGCACTTGGTTATCCAGTTCTACTAGCCACTTCACGGAAACGTTTTATTGCAAAAACACTTGATCTTCCTGTGGATGAGCGTGTGGAAGGGACTGGTGCAACGGTTTGTTTAGGGATTGAGCGTGGTTGTGAGATTGTTCGTGTTCATGATGTGTTAGAAATCAGCAGAATGGCAAAAATGATGGATGCAATGTTAAACAAAGGTGGTCATCA
Organism: Desertibacillus haloalkaliphilus; assembly: GCF_019039105.1. Taxonomy (NCBI): domain Bacteria; kingdom Bacillati; phylum Bacillota; class Bacilli; order Caryophanales; family Bacillaceae; genus Desertibacillus; species Desertibacillus haloalkaliphilus. The sequence continues at coordinate 68,033 of NZ_JAHPIV010000017.1, forward strand.
TGGATAAAATTTTTTTAAATTCGATGGAGTTCTTTGGGTACCACGGTGTATTCCCAGAGGAAAATAAGTTAGGTCAACGGTTTTACGTTGATCTCGTCTTGCATCTCGATCTTAAGGGAGCGGGCACAACGGATTCTTTAGAGCAGACAGTCAATTATGCCGAAGCGTATGAAGTTATTAATCAAATTGTAGAAGGCCAACCATATAAGCTCGTTGAAACCGTTGCTGAAAAAATTGCCGGGCAGTTGCTAGCTCAATTTCCGCTTATTGACTCTTGTACGGTCAAAGTGATTAAGCCTGACCCACCAATTAAAGGTCATTATGAGTCTGTCGCTGTTGAAATTACGAGGGCAAGGACATGAACAATACGGTCTATCTTGCATTAGGTTCGAATGTTGGTGACCGTGCAAATCACCTTCGTGAAGGGATGAGGCAGTTAGAGACAGATGAGGATATAGTAATTATTGCTACCTCATCAATTTATGAAACGGAGCCTGTTGGGTATGTTGATCAAGATCGATTTTTAAACATGGTCATTGAAATAAAGACCTCTTATCGCCCGCAACAATTACTAGAAATCACCCAAAGAATCGAACGCGAATCAGGTAGAAGTTATCAAATTCACTGGGGACCACGAACATTAGACCTTGACATTTTACTGTTTAATAATGAAAATATTAAGATGGACAATCTGTGTATTCCTCATCCAAGGATGACTGAGCGAGCATTTGTTATTGTCCCATTAAAAGAAATAAACCCAACGTTATTTATAGAATCTGAAAACAAGACGATCGATGCGATTGAAAAGGAACTTGTTGATAAAGAAGGTGTAACGTTATGGAAGAAGCAATCTGGGGTAGGAGAATTCGGGCTTTTCGAAAGTTAAAAGGCTACACACAAGAAGGGTTAGCCGACCAATTGGGGATTTCTGTTTCTATTTTAGGTGAAGTTGAACGCGGCAACCGCGAACCAGATGAACAGTTCATAGAAAACGTCGCACAGGTTTTAGATATAACCATTGAAGAGTTGGGTCCTGATAAATAGTTTTGTTATTTATATGGAGGTGAAATGCGGTGTTTAAGATCGGTGACATTGAGATGAAAAACCGAGTCGTTTTAGCGCCGATGGCTGGTGTTTGTAATCCGGCTTTTCGCTTAATTGCTAAAGAGTTTGGGACAGGGCTCGTCTGCGCCGAAATGGTTAGTGATAAGGCTATTTTATATAAAAATGAAAGATCGTTAAACATGTTATATGTTGATGAGCGTGAAAAGCCGCTTAGCTTACAAATATTTGGTGGAGATAAAGAAACACTTGTTGGAGCTGCGAAGGTTGTTGATAAGCAAACTAATGCAGATATTATTGATATTAACATGGGTTGCCCTGTACCAAAGATCACCAAGTGTGACGCTGGAGCGAAGTGGCTATTAGACCCGAATAAAATCCATGATATGGTTGCAGCGGTTGTTGATGCTGTCGACAAACCTGTCACTGTGAAGATGCGTATTGGCTGGGACGAAGATCATGTCTATGCTGTTGAAAATGCGCAAGCTATTGAACGTGCGGGTGGGCAAGCGGTGGCGGTTCATGGCCGTACACGTGTGCAAATGTATGAAGGTACAGCAAACTGGGATATCCTTAAGGATGTAAAGGATGCGGTTAGCATTCCTGTTATCGGAAATGGTGATGTGAAAACGCCAGAAGATGCACAGCGAATGTTAGATACAACAGGCGTTGATGCGGTGATGATTGGGCGTGCAGCATTAGGGAATCCGTGGATGCTATACCGTACGATTCGTTATTTGGAAACAGGGGAATTGGCGCCAGAACCCAATAACCGGGAAAAGATTGACGTTTGCATGCTTCATCTAGATCGTCTGATCAAACTAAAGGGTGAAAATGTCGCTGTTCGTGAAATGCGTAAACACACAGCTTGGTATTTAAAAGGAATGCGTGGCGGCGGAAAAGTTCGTGATCAAATTAATCAATTTGAGACGCGAGATGATGTTGCGAATACGTTATATGCTTATATTGAAGAGCTTGAGGCGCGCGAAGAAGCTAAAATAACTGCTGGTTAGAGATAATCGCGCCTAAAGAACGTGACATAGGTTTGACTTTCTCATCAGGCTTATCTATAATTCCTCTTTAGATTACCACACACTGCCAGTTTATCTACTGGCAGTTTTTCTACATAGTACACTGTGTGCTAGATTAACATCGCACGTTTTAACATAGAAGAGCAACTATTAGTTTTAACGAAATATTTTCATAGGAGATGATTGTATGAGTCAAGACGTTGAATTAAATGAACAGGTATCTGTTCGTATCGATAAGCTAAAAGAGCTGACTGATAATGGAATCGATGCATTTGGTGGTCGTTTTGAACGAACGCACTCAGCAACAGATATGAATGACCAGTTTGGTGATATCACGAAAGAACAGCTAGAGGAACAAGAAAATGAAGTTGTAATGGCAGGTCGTGTCATGACAAAGCGTGGAAAAGGGAAAGCTGGGTTTGCTCATATCCAGGATTTAACGGGGCAAATTCAAATTTATGTACGAAAAGACGCTATTGGTGAAGAACAATATGAAATCTTCAACTCAATTGATATCGGCGACATCGTTGGTGTAACAGGGGTAGCCTTTAAGACCAAGGTTGGAGAATTGTCGGTTAAGGTTAAGGATTTTCAACTTCTCTCAAAGTCACTTCGTCCATTACCTGATAAATTCCACGGGCTAAAAGACATTGAGCAACGTTATCGTCAACGCTACGTTGACCTTATTGTTAATCCCGAAGTAAGGGATACGTTTGTCCTTCGTAGTAAAATCTTACGTTCGATGCGTAATTATTTAGATACACGTGGTTACTTAGAGGTAGAAACACCGACGATGCATTCAATTGCAGGTGGAGCTTCGGCAAGGCCGTTCGTGACTCACCACAATGCGCTTGATATGACGTTATATATGAGGATTGCGATTGAACTTCATTTGAAGCGGCTTATTGTTGGTGGGATGGAGAAAGTTTATGAAATCGGACGTGTTTTCCGTAACGAGGGTGTTTCCACACGACATAATCCAGAATTCACGATGATTGAGCTTTATGAAGCTTATGCCGATTACAAAGATATTATGTCATTAACTGAAAACTTAATTGCCCATATCGCCCAAGAAGTTCTTGGTACGATGAAAGTTGCTTATGGAGATCAAGAAGTGAATTTAGAGCCGGAGTGGACACGATTGCATATGGTTGATGCAATTAAGGAGTACACAGGCATTGACTTCTGGAAGGAAATGAGTGATGAAGAGGCGCGTGCGCTGGCAAAAGAACATAATGTTCCGGTTAAAGAAACGATGACTTATGGGCATGTTGTAAATGAGTTTTTTGAGCATTTTGTTGAAGAGAAATTAATTCAACCAACGTTTGTCTATGGGCATCCGGTTGCTATTTCTCCTCTTGCAAAGAAAAATCCAGAGGACCCTCGTTTTACTGACCGTTTTGAGTTATTTATTGTTGGTCGTGAACATGCAAATGCCTTTACAGAGTTGAATGATCCAATTGACCAAAGAGAACGTTTTGAAGCACAAATGGTTGAGCGTGAGCAGGGTGATGATGAGGCCCATATGATGGACCATGACTTCCTAGAGTCACTAGAATACGGGATGCCGCCAACAGGTGGTTTAGGGATCGGGATTGATCGTTTAGTTATGTTATTAACAAATTCACCATCAATCCGTGATGTTCTATTATTCCCGCAAATGCGCCATCGTGAAACAACTGAGCAATAAGCTATACTGTATTTGCTATGTAGGGACGTGTCTCTACATAGCTTTTTATTTAGAAGGTTAAAGTTTGAGTTGTGTTTTTTATTGTTGAGTTGTATGATAGGAATTATTGAGCAACCGAAAAAGTCACAGTCTTGAACAAAAATATTTTTTTATAAAAAGGGGTTGCATTTTTGTTCAGTAGTTGTTATATTATTACTTGTCGTCACGAACAGTGATCTTGTTAACGAGGACAAGCCTTATAGACAAGGTAACATTGACAGGGTGTTATGGGCCTATAGCTCAGTTGGTTAGAGCGCACGCCTGATAAGCGTGAGGTCGGTGGTTCGAGTCCACTTAGGCCCACCATAAAATGTAAAATCCCTCTTGGGGCCTTAGCTCAGCTGGGAGAGCGCCTGCCTTGCACGCAGGAGGTCAGCGGTTCGATCCCGCTAGGCTCCACC
>NZ_JAHPIV010000018.1 GCF_019039105.1 Desertibacillus haloalkaliphilus
GTTTGATACCTATGACTTAAAGGAACAGACTGCAATTGGTGAGAAACAACTAAACGTATTGAAGGAGTTGAATTGGAGGAATGTTTCACATTAATTATGATGGGACCGACAGGTGCCGGGAAGACTCATTTATCAGTGGCCCTAGGGATACATGCGGTTGAGAATGGATATAAAGTGTCTTTTATCTCCATGAGTCACCTCATGTACATCTTAAAAACAAAAGAATACATCGGTAAATCTAAAACCAGATATAAAAGAATTATAAATTCAGACTTAATCATCATTGATGATGTTATGTATATGACCTATGAGGAACAGGAAGCTCACTTTTTCTTTCAGTTTATTTATGACCTATATGACAAAGCTGCTTTTATCCTAACATCAAATAAAGGACCAGGTGAGTGGGGGAAATTCCTCGGAGACCCCACTCTAACAACAGCCATATTAGATCGTCTCTTGCATCGAAATGAGATTCTCACTTTCGATGAAGAGGCAGATAGTATTCGAATGAAGTATAGAAAAGCATTATTTGATCCGCAAACTGTTGAATCTTAATTGTGGAAAGTTGTTTGAAGTTATTTGTGGAAAATTGTTTAATTCTACTTGACGGTTACAATAATATTCCTTTAACTCAGTGGCATTATCTTTCCATTCCACTAGATGTCCGTTGACTATCTGTTGAAGGACATCCAAGCACCGATGCCACCCTGCAGCGGTATTAACTGCCCATGAATCGTCGTCAAAAGTATGGGTGAAGATCATTCGAGAACCTTTATCCTCTTCCTGCAAAGATATGTTCACCAGATCACCTTCTTCACGGAAACCAAATAAATATGGCTTTTCAAACTCTGTGATAGTAGCCTTATATGTTGTACCTTCACCATCATCGAAGCCAATTTCACCACCAAGTCTGAGATCCATCTCCCCTGTGGCAAAAGGGTACCATTGGGAGAAATAATTAGAAGTTGTGAGGACACGGAATACATCTTCTGGATTTTGAGGGAAAGATCGTTCAAATCTTAAAGCATATCGACCATTTGATTCATGTAATTTACCATATTCATTCATAATTTCATCCTCCTCTTCTTTATCCTTGAATTCCTTCTGTAACTTGTTATGATGATCAAATTACAAAAAATGTGTATCTCCATGTCACACAAGAAATGAAAAAAGAAGCCTCTCAAAAGTTCGGTGAACTAATGAGAAGCCTCCGTTAATAACCTCAATGTTAGCAAAATGTTAGCATTTCACTCTCACCTTACTAACAAATCCTTATATATCAAGGGTTCGAGGGGCAGATGTCCAGCTTCAGTGCCTACGAGCTCGGGGCCACTTCAGGCCTTTTTTGAAGCCAAAAATCGGCTTCTATCAAAGTCCTTCCAGTGCCTGTCGCTCGTGACCAAGGCACTTACGCTTTTCTTATTACATCATGCCGCCCATGTCTTGCCCTATTTTACCTACTTATACATACCTATCTAACCTCTAATAAATAAAGGGAAATCGTAAATGCATCATTTAAAAACATTACTATGTTATATCAATTTATATGACAGTCGGCACCAAAACGGCACCAAATGCACAACTTAACTCAAAAGTTCTAACTTCCAGATTTTTCGTTATTTATTACCCTAAACCCATTTTTGAAGTACCTCTCAAGAGAATACAAAAACTTATCATCCGTAATCCAAAGCATATTGAGATCCTTGGAACTTTTGATTTTATTTTTCAAATAATTTAATTCTTCTTTTTTCACCCAATGAGGAGTAATGTAATTACCGTCTGGTAAAAAATCAAAATCTAAGTTACTTTCATCTATATATATTTGTTGCCCTAATAATAATAACTCCATTTTTTTCATACAATATTTTATTGTTCTTTTATTAATATTAAAAGAACTTTCCCCTTTTGTATAATTATCTTCAAACGAAAACACATCACTTTCAAAAGGGTTAGTTGAACTTAAAAAAGAATGATAATATTCAACCAATTTTTCATTATCAAAGTTAGTTACAAGAAACTTAACTAAAAAGCCGGTTGATTTATGGTGAGAAATTTCAATTGACTTAAATAAACATTGAAATAAGATTAACATTGAAATATTTTCGTATTGTTCTAAACCATGTTCTTTACTCCTCTCTCTTAATACCTTGAACTTATTTTCTAATTGTTCCTTTCTCTTTTCATTTATAGAAAGAAGTACTTCTTTAGCCTTACGAGGTATCTTCTTACTACTATTTAATTTTCTTATACTTGTGTTTATATCTTTCATTTGTTTTCGTATTAAATCCTGCTCAGCGCTAGTCACACCCTTTGTTAATGAATACGACGCGTCAGTTAATATATTCAAGTCATCTTTTGAAATAACTTTTAATATGAGCGTCCTATAGACTAAAAATATATGTTTAACTTCAAAGGTAATAATTTCACCATCAAAGCTTTGTTGATTCTCCAATTCTGATACTGAAGTTTCCAAGAATTCAATCAAAAAGGGCACCCCATCAGTTTGGTTATTACAAATTGAGGTTGCTAACTCCCCAAGTGACTTCAAATAGATTTGGAGCAAATGTTTATACTTATTCTCGAGCTGCTTAACCGTATTCTCATCAAAGTTAGTTTCCCCTATCACGTTATCTTTTCCTACTCCAATTACCTGTTCATTATATTCGTCGTTAGTTTGTTTGATCTTATCATCAGTCACAGTGACTATTTCAGAGAGCGGGTTCCTCGGCTTTAACTGATTAAAGTGTTTAATCGCAGTTCGAGCAAAATCCAAATTGTGATTATTTATTAAAAACATAACTAATGAAGTATAATTTTTAATAACTAACGAGTACAACTCTTGATATTTATCACGGTCTTCCGATATGATGTAAAACATTATACTATTTTCTTCTTGGTTGGGATCTCTTGAATTTTCCATTAAGTCTTTAATTAATGTCCTAAAACTATGGAACTGTTCATCATAAATTTTGTACATATTTTTATCTACTGCCATTTTAAGCATTTGATAAATACTTTCAATTGTATACTCAATATTACTATAATAATTTTCAATCAAATTCCGATTAAAAGTATTAGCATCTTCATTACTCAGATATGATATAGTCCTAAACCTTTTTTCCAAATCTAATATTGAATCAAAAAGGATATACCTAATATTTATAGTTCTAAATAACTTTTTTAAAGACTTCATTAATAAAAATAAAGTTATGATCACTAACGATATCCAAATATCGATCCGACTAATTTCAATGTTTGTTGCTACTAAAGATGCATTCAAATCTTCACTTTGGCTTGTTATTACATAATTTAAATGATAACCGTATATGATCGTTAGAAGGTTAAAGTAAATAAAAACTATTAAATAAACATTTTTTGTCAGGTCGTTTATTAATGATTCAAAAGAGGTCTTTTGTACCCTATAGATAAACAAATAAAGAGTGATACTAGCGGGTAAAATAATTGTCAGCGCTCCAGAAAAACCCATTAATAAGTCCGATGTTAATCCATCAGATAGTTCATGAAATCCATATTTTCGATTAAAAAAAATGGTAGATATATTATCAATTCCTAAATTAGGCAATATAAAAAATGCAATTATATAAATACATAAGAATATAATTATTGAAGTGAAAAAGTTTGTTAAAATAAATTTATAAAAGCTCACAGTATATAACCTTAAATACGCGACCGTTACTTGAACCTTTTTATTACCAAAAAACCGCCTATAAAACTTAGTATTAAACATTTGGGATTTTAAATCTAAAATGGTTTGATATTTAATATCTTTTGATAAGTAATTAAATATTTCTAATATAAATAAGATTGAGATTAAAATAATAGTGAGAGTTAACAAATTACCCAACCCCTCCTTTCTTATATAGTAACAAAAAAAAACGGAGTGGGTCTCCGTTTTTTTTACATATAATTTATGTTTATTTCGTCCTTGTAAAAATCAAACATATTTTCTATAGATATAATACTCCTGCTTCTGGATTGGGGGCTTTTATTACCACGAGCATTCTTCCATGGATCTTCATTGTGGGTTCTCATTTCAAGAGTCTTCCCAGACTCATGCCCGTATTTATTCCACACGAAGTCTAGAACAAATGTAGCAAATTCGTCTTCATCCAATTCCGTCTTTCCAACATAGGTAGGGATGTCATCATATCCATAATTAGAATACTTTTGCCATAACTTTCGACAAACCGGACCGTGAACCCAAGCCTCAAACTCACAATCATTAATTAACCTTTCGTGTGTTCCCCCACTAATCGCTAAATAGTAAGCCTCTCCATAAAATGTTAATTTTTGCAATTTGAGTGGATCGATTGCCCATATTGTCCCTGGTGAGCTTTTCCGCAAGAAATATTTCGCTACTTCTTCAACAGAATATACCATTTAATCGACCCCCTTTTTTAATATGCTGAAATGAAATTGAACATTATACTACAACTTATCCACAATGTAAACTAATCTTCATACTTTTATGATACTACATTTAAAACAATAAGTCACCTGCACCTGTGAAACTTTTAAGTTATTATTTCTATCCATTACGAGACAAATACTATATATTGTGTAATCAAAAAAGGGAAACACTAAATATTACTACCTTCATAATATTGTTACATCTATATTAAATTTTAAATTAATGCAACCTTGACAAAAATAAATCATGCCCATTTCTTAAATGCCAAAAAACAACCAGAGTTTTTATAATTAACATTCCAGAAATTCTATGCCCTCCAATCACTGAAGAGGCGTGTTAAAAACACTTTAAAATGCTTTTTCAAAAATGTTTATAGGGCGTTTTGCAAATCCTCCCACTTACGTCCAAACATCCTGGCATGGCGTTTTGTCAAAAATGAATTATCATACTTTATTTCGGCTGGTGGTTTCATGTGGCAAATAAACGCATTTTGCATTTCCTTTCCAGCTCGGACAGATACAATTGCATAATGCATTGGCAATCGAGAAGCATCTTCAATCGTAATCGTTGGCTCTAGCCGGTGTTTTGATAGTTCAAACGTTTTTGTGTGATCATTAGCAAATAAGAATTGTTGGACACCGCCACCCTGTAAATTCTCTTGTAAGCTCTGGGGTAACTTGTTCCAATGGTGAAAAGCATATAACGAACCAAGACGCTCTTTTCTCCCTTCTGTACCAATACGCCCCATTAGTTTTGTTAATCCTTCTGTTGTGTATTGCTCAGGCTCATTAAATACCACGAAGCAGCCATTCTTTTGATCAGCTTTACTCATGAGCATACGTGTCATGAATGTTTTTAGCGTCACCCAATGGACCAGCGTTTTAGTCGCTAACTCACCTAGCTTACGGTTAGGTATACGAATAATAATAACCTTACCTTCCTTCATCCACTTCTCAAAGTCCACATCTTTCTTTGGTGGTTGAGCAAATATGTCAAAAAGAGTATCGTTATCAAAAAAGTCACCTAATCGATTAAGTACAGGATCAGCTTTACTCCCCAATTCTTCATTCGTCCCCCATTGTATTAATTCGTTCGCTAATCTTATATTCCCTTCGTTCATTAACTGCTCGATGCGTTCTAATCTATAGGATTCATCTTCAATAATTCGTTTAATGTTATACAGGGACCCTCCCGCTGACTTGGCAGCCGTTTTTAGGTAGCGTTTAGAACGTGATAAACCTTCCATATCCCCAAAAAAGTCAATTACCTCATCTGCAAATCTCGAAGCGCCCTTTCTCCCTAACTTTTCAATAACCTCCGTTAGGTCCAACGGCACAATATATTCCTCATCACTTAAATCGATATCAATGATCTTATCAGGTGGCAAAGTATCCCTTATACCGTCGGCCATTCCTCTTTCTCCTTCTTCAACAATTGCTTCTGGAATAACTGCACTAATTCCATGATTTAAACAGCCATCAATTATCCAATTTTTTATAGCGGTGTCTTTACCAGCACCTTGACCACCAATGAACACATAACCTCTATAGAAGGTGTCAGGGTTCGTCACAGGCATTGATATTGGTATCTTAGTATCCTTATACTCCGCTAACCCTAATGGAATCCCCTTTCCAGTTCTCATGGCCTTTGGTATGTCAACTTCTGTTTTGGTTTTAGTGCTCAACGCATCATCATAACGCCTTTGGAGTTCTTGGGATGGCATTTGTAACGCTAACCGGTTCATCTCATCAGTACTTATTAAATTGACGTCAGCATCCATTTTAGACCGTTTGGATAGTCTCAATTCATTAATTTCTCTAATCGCATCAATTCGTTTTCCATTCACCTTCACTTTTATTCCATGCAGCTCATTGTTTTCTGCCAGCTCACTCATTGAAAGTGACAAGGTTTCACCCAGAGTTTCTCTTGTTAATTTATCGTTAGAATGAGCAGATACTCTGATTTTTGATTTAAAAACAGGTTGGTTGATCTTTTCGCGACTGGCATTACTCAAGCGAGCTGCACTTATTTCATCTTCAAGGGAGTACCCTTTTTCGACCACCTTTTCTTTCTTAAAGCCTTTATCGGATTTAAAGAACACATTAGAAAACGCCTGGAATGTATCGGTTAAAAGATCATTGATTTCATTAATAACACCTGCCACACCGGTTTTAACCGCTTTTGTCACCTTTCCACTGCTTAAATTTGCACGTTGTGGAACTTTTCCTTTTTGTAACTTCTCCATCGCCCACTGAGCACTTTTTACCCACTTTTGACGATTTTCAGCTTCATTGCATATAGATAATCTAGCCATGTCACCATCGTATTGCAATTCATCAACTGTATTTAATATAGAAGAAATCGGTGTTTTTGTTTCCGTGGCGTTAGTATTCATGGAAAAAATGTCATGTTTGAGGTATTTCATATCTTGAACAACTGTGTTTGCTTGTGGGATCTGTAGATCATCAATCGAAGCATCTTTTATTGTGGCGTTCATTTTATTCTCAAGCTTTCGTTTTAGTTTTAGTGCTTGATATTCAGACGTAGCGACATAAAATTCAATTTTCTTTTCACCTTTTACTTGCTTAAAAACAACATCAAACCAAAAGTAATCTTTTTCTCTATACCTAAACTTGAACCCATCACGTTCCAGCCTTGATCTCGGGCATTCATACATTTCATACATTTTATAAATGGACCGCCATAACCTTTTATTATTGTTTGTTATTTTTGAATGTGGGATGATTCTATATACCACCATTTTGTTTCGCTCCACTTCAAAGAAATCATCCCATTTAACAGCCTTTGTTTTCGTGAGTAGACGCTTGAACTTACTGCTCAATTTTTCATTTTCGGGTATAACATCAATCACTAGTGCAGGTTTGCCACATCTGCTTTTATCAGGATAGTGGTAAACCGTTTCTTTTGTATCTAGGATTTCAATTTCCGTTTTCTCTCTAACGACAGGAAGGTTTTTATCATCTAACATAATGAAGTTAGGCTCCTTCATTTCATCCCTCCTAGAATGCAGATAGCCAAAATCAACGCACCAAACCACCAGGCAAGAGTTTTAATCATCCCACCTTTACCTACCATCGATGAGAAGATCATAAGGACACCAGCTGCAATTGTCCCATAACCCATAATGTCAGGTAAATTAGCAACAAACCACATCCATATATCTGTTGTGACTTCCTGTATAAAGTTAGCGAACGGCTTTAACACAAGCTCAGTTTCTTTTCCGATGACCCAATCTGAGAACTGATTAAATTTCTCCAAAAAGAAGTTTGTGTTTGAATTTTCGATATGACCGCTAATAGCACTAATACCGTCCGCAAAAGGTGTAGGATCAACATATTCGCCATCTGGTGACTTCAATGCAAAATGCAAATGTGGTCCAGTGCTATTACCTGTATTACCGCTAAAACCGATAGTGTCCATAAAGTTAACAGATTGCCCTTCTTTGACTGTGATCTCACTCAAATGACCGTATATGGCTTGCGTTCCGTCCTCCAATCGAATGTAAACACCGTTACCAATTTTCTCCCCATCCTCAATCACACGCTCAATAACACCATCACCAACACTTCTTAATTCCGTACCTGTTTCCATCCCTAAATCAATTCCGCTATGTGGCCTGTTGTCTCGTACTTCTGATAATTCACCGAACGGGCTCGTTAGTTTAAATTTCATACGATCACCTATATTGTTTTTAGAAAATCTCTAATGTCTATTGCATGACGGGCAATGATATATCCACAAGAAACACCTATAAGGATTTCTAGCCCTTTGGTACGATGCCCCAACCCCCAAGCACAACCAGCAAACATAATGACTAAAACTACACCAGCATCAATCATATTCATGGCTGATCCGTGAACATTTCCAAATGTCCCGTCTACTCCTGCAGCTAATGCCAATTTAGGCACTAACAAAACTGCACCTGCCATTGATGCTGACAATACTTTAATTTCAGTATTGTTTTTCTTTTCTCTCCAATCGCGACTCATAAAATCTCTAAAGTTGATCGCTTCCGTTTTAGCCATTGTACCCCTCCTGAATAATTTGTTTTAAAGCGGTCATAATAACCAGCAAAGGAGGTCATCAAATGGTATTTACGACCGCTTTAGTTGTTGGCTTTGCTGTCGGAACAGGCGTTAATATTTTGATTGGTTAATAAACACTTTCGGAGCTGATTGCTGGCTCCGTTTTTTTAGTTGCTCGAGCCGATCTGATGGAGATTGTTTAGGTTGCGGTGTCATAACAGATTTATCATTTTGAATATCATCTTTTTCGCCTTCATTTTTCGTTTTGTCACTCTTATTACCTTGCTTTTGTTTTATATCCTCCAAGATCAACTTTTTTACATATCCACTAAAATTACGCCTGCTGATGTTCTTCAAAATGAGTTGATCTTCTTCATTTGTCTTATTAAATGATACAGACTTCACGAATCTGTTTTTGCTCATAAGATCACCCTTTTCCTGTACGACATGTATGAGCGAAAAATAATTTTATTGGTACTAGCAAGTTTCGGCTAATGTGTGCATAAGTTATTACACATAACGTGTAGTAACTTTTCGAGGCTTCCCTTCGTAAATGCGAGGGGATTTTTACGTTCTGAATTACATTTCTTCATTTCCTCTTACAAACAGGACACAAACAATAACCTATGTGATACTCAACCCCATTACGCCTTTTGTATTCCTTGTTAACTCCATTCACGAATGATAAGAAACGCCCCATACTATCACCTAAACTCGTTTCGTATTCAGCTTCCAACTCCATTAGAGCATCATCCACCAAGTCTAGGATATACTTCATCTTTTTATCGCTTATTCTCATGACAAGCCTCCTTATTTTTGTTTGCTCAACATATCCCTTTCAATTAGTCGCTTCACATAGTTAGAGAAGTTCGTGCGTTGTATGGCGAATAGGTAAAGTTGTTTCTGGTCGGGATCGGCAAGATTGAAGCACACGCCTTTGTTTTTTAGATTCAATGTAGTCACCTCGTTACTTGTTATTTAGTTTCAATGTATGGGTGGATAGCTTGTTTTGATAACAATTTTTATGTATTTTATCCAAAATTTTACCCAAAATAATCTATAGTTGTGGTAAGATGAATGTACAGGCATAATTAAAGGAGGTGATACATATAAATGCAGGTTGGAGTGAAAAGGACGATGAAGATTAAAGTTAGAAGTAAGTTAGGTGAATTACTCGATGAAAGAATGGTGAATAAATCTGAATTAGCTAGATCTATCAACGCTACACCAAAACAACTTTATGCCTGGTGTTCAAATAAAGAGGACGGACAGGCTAAATCAACACCTTCGGTTGGATACCTCCTACGCTTAAAAAAAGTTTTAGGTGTTGATATCGAGGATATGTTTGAGGAAATAAATGAAAAGTGAATCAGCTAGATTTATAAAGCGAAGGAGTGATTCTTTGGATAAACCGCTAAATGGTGGGTTTATATGCGGCAGGCATGGAGTTGGTTATAAAACAAAATGTCCAACCTGTAAATTCGAAGAAGAGTATTAGGAAGAGGTGATCCATTTGGATAAAAATAAAATTGTTGAAAAATACAATGCTTATTGCCAGTGTTTCCAAAGCGAAAGAACTGTAGAAGAAGCACCAGAGAAAGCTATGGATTGTGTTGAGTTTATTCCAGAATTATTGGGGAAGGTCGAACGGTATGAAAATGTGTTGGAGCGTATCTCGATAACTAATACAGATAAAGCTATGTATCGCACTTGGGCAGAAAACGCACTTAATAAAAAATGATTTTATTTCGCAGTACGATCAAAAACGGAATAAATACGCGTCTGATTTAGGAAAATAAGAAAATTGGTGTTGTATAGGTGGGATGGATGATGAGAGAACTATTTTACAAAGCAGGTGATATTATCACTTGCCCTACTTGCAATGAAGAATCTATACAGTTTGTTCAAAATGGTTACAAGAATGACCGTTTAACTCATGACATGGTTATAAATCATCAGTCAAAAACACCATTTACGGAATTTGATGATTGTAAATGTGAGCATTGCGAAAGTAAAGATATTTGGTACGTCATTATGCGTGGGTAGGAGTGGTCATATGAAATACGATAAGGATAGTGTACAGGTATTTTTAGATGGAGTGAATGTGAATTTTGACGGTTGCGAAGAAATAAAACCCGATCTGACTAATAGTGAAAAGGTTAAAGAGCTCATACACGAAAGTATAGAACGCTCATTTAATGCGAGTAATCAAATGGACTTCAAACAATCGATCGAACAGCAATTCAAAAGTTGGTTTGGTGACGACGTATTAGATCATATTGATGTAGCGATTTTACAAATAAGAGATAACAAGGTGGAATATGAGTTAGTAAGTAAGACTCATCGTGGTGCAAAAATTGTGGATGAAGTATGTTATATTGCAGAATAACCCCTCCAATACGAGGGGGGATTTTGTACTGAAAAAAGACAGTCTAATACAGACTGCCTCTTACTAAAATAGAAAGGTTCCCTTCAACCTACATTTAATATACCGTGCACAACAAATAAAGAAACGTATCCGAAATCACTCTATCCAGAATAAAGTATGTTTAATTACAATACCGATAAACAATCATTGGTTTTCGTTATGACAAATTCTTAATGTGCGCGGCTTACTCTCCTCCCAATCAATTATCCCTTCCTTTTTCAACCTTTCCAAATGGCCATGGACAGTGCTCGATGATTTTAAACCTGTTAATTCGCATATCTCACGAGTTGTTGGAGGGTATTTTTTTGTGGTGATAAATAATTTGATTACATCTAAAATTTCATTTTGACGTTTAGTGATTTTCCCCATAAGCTTCCCCCATATTTCTTCTTTTTTACAATTATAAACGAACATATATTCTGTTTCAAGTTGAAAAGGGAATGAATGTTCTGGTAATATTGAAGTTAATCAATTAAAAAAAGAGGTGTTTTTCATGAAAGGTTCAGAACATGAATGTTTGCCTGAATTAACTAAAAAAGATATGCGTGACATCCAAAGAAAATTTGATACTGAGAAAAAACGTCTTGAGGAGGATAAGGATTTCTACACAGAAGATGTTGAAACACAAAAGTTATTCCTTGCCTCTTTTTATGACTCTTTATGCTTAGCAAAACGACTCAGTAAGAAAAAGTTTACTCCGAATAAAAAAGTATAAAAATCGGGAATGACAGGAGTGATAACATGACTACGCAACTTGGGATGTGCGATAAATGCAATCGTACAGGAAGAGCCAGGAACTTAACGTTGTTTTATAACCAGTTCCTTTGCCCAGACTGTTATAGCAAGGAAGATACTGGAACATCAAGATATGAGTTTATGCTTTTTCAGTGGGTCCAAGGGCATCGAGTGTTTAAGATTATGGATTTTAAAGAAGGACGCATTCTCTTTGTTAAAGAAAGTGAATACTTGAGCGGCGAGTTAGGTAAGGAAATATCAGAGGCAATAGATAGAGTGTATGAGGAGCGGATATTAAGCGGATCTCATGAATATAATGGTTAAGCCCCAATTAAGGGGCTATTTTTATTACCGTAAACGTTGCAGCACAACGCTGTTCAACCAAATCATTTCTGATGCTGTTATTGTGCGGTCTTTGATTTTTCGTAGCCAATCTTGGTCGCTGATCACGCCGTCTTCCAGTAATCCTTCGACCTGATTTTCTAACACACTCCATTGGTAGTTGGATAAATTCAAATCGTCATCCCCCTTCATAAGCTCTTTTCTTACATCCATTCTGAATTTATCCATTGAAAACAACTTACCAGGGCAGGATGTGCTTTGACCTGGTATTTCATAATGACCGAATACATCTTTATGAGTTAAATTGTGTTCACGGCATTTAGCAGCTGTAATGGAAACTAATTTTCTGTATTGATCGTCACTAATTCGCTTTGCGGGGACGCCATTAACATCTTGGTGAAAATTCCCCTCAGCACAAATGCCGATATACCTGTGATTTTCACCCTTTGTGTGTGCACCTACATATTCGGTTCCTTTAGCACTTCGTCCATAGTAAACTGTCGCATCCTGCTGAACATAGTAGCTGTAAGCAGTACCGTTCCAGCCGATGCTTATGAAATATTCATGTAGTCGTTGTATAGTCCAATACGCTAACGGATGGTGAATTACAATGCCCTCAACCGACTTCATCTTTTGTCTTCGGTTAGGGAATTTTAAATTAGCATCTTTAATCATGATCATCATCCTTCTTCTTGTACTGTTTTAACATTTGATGACCAAACACACTCACACCAGCCACTATAACGCCTTGTATAACCGCATCTACATTGAATCCTAACAAAGCGATAGAAAACCCTACACCGATGAATAGAACGATGTAGGGAATAAGCCAATCTTTTATGTTAGGCGTCTTTTTCAACATTGTGCCTAGTACTAACAGAACAGGTATTAGTATATAAGCTTCTTCGATTATGTGATTCACTAACTCGCTAATTTCCAATTCAAACACCTCCATTCAAAAAGAAAGCCAACACTGCTGCTATGATCGTTCCCACGACTAACCTCAATATCCAAGTTGTATTTGCTTTGATAGAGGATATATCTTCTTTGATGTCTTTGATATTAGATTCAGCCACAGCTAATCGTGTTTTTACATCAACCATGTCGCTCTTTACTTCCCCGACATCATTTTCTAATTTATTGACACGTTGTTCCATAACATTCTCCCTTCAACTTTTTATTTCAACCTCTCTAAAATAACCGCTAATTCAGCTCTCGTTACTGTTTCATTAGGCTTAAACGTCCCGTCAGGATAACCAGCTAACTTGCCTTTTTTAGCCTGATTTTCGATAGCCGTTTGTGCCCAATGTCCTTCTACGTCCGCAAATTTAACTTGGCTCACTTCTCTCACCTCCTCTTTTACAGGGTTTTCTTTCATTTCTGGCACGTCGGGCAAAATAAAAAGGCCATGACCGCTACGTGTGTCAAAGCCTTCTTCGTATTTGTCGATGCAATTATCATGAATAAAACGTCTCGCTTGATCTGTATTGAGCTTTTCGCCTAGTGCAGACATGTAACATGCCAACATCCCACAAACAGCCGGTGCAGAGGCGCTAGTACCTCCAAATGACATGTAACCGTTCTGTTTGTTATTAGGATTAGGGACATTGATATCGGTGAACGCTACTGCATCTAACATTTCCCCACGGTTTGAATATCCCGCAACATGTCCCCATCTTTTTTGATAAGCACCAACGGCTATTGTCCAATCAAAGCGTGCTGGAAATGAGATACGGTCATTATCCTGGTTACCACTACTGCACACAAGTGGTATATTCAAACCACTTAAGTATTCATCGATTAGCTCATATGTTGGCCTTGTAGCTGTGAAACTGCAATTAACAATATCAACATCGTTATCGACTATCCATTGTGCCATCTCCTCTTTACCTGACCCAAACCAAGGCATAGAGATAATGCGAGCTTTCGGTGCAAACTCACGGACAATGCTACATACGTGAGTGTTGTGTCCGATCTCCCCGTTATGATTCTCTTTAAACGGTAATTCAACCTCAGTCTCTTCAAGAGGACTATGGAGGGTGTCTAACACAGCTACTGTGACACCCTGACCCTTATAGCCTTTTTCGTGAAAAGTAATTATATTTGACTTTTTGAGGACTTCTGAATTCATTCTCGCCCCTCCTTTTTAATCATAAAAAACACACCTTTTTGTGAATTAAAAAAGAACCTACTTATTGTAAGTTCTAATATTAATTATCCTGGTTATTAAATAAACTCGTGCATTCTTCCACAAGTGATTTTAACCATAAAAAATACTCTTCGCATTTGTCAATTACATTACTATCCTTAAATTCTTCTACTGTATCGTAGATATTTAGGATACCATGGATCGTTAGCTCTTTCTCATTTCTTACTATTTGATTTTCAATATTGTCTACTTCCTTAATTTCCAAATTATACTTTTTATCTTTCCCGTTTTTCTCTAAAAATATCTTCATTTCACTATAAACATCAACTGTTTCAGAATCCGAATGAATTATAGAATATTTTTTTGTTTTTAGAGGGGCTTGCTTTAGTGATCTATTTCTCATATTTGTAATCCCTCTTAATAAAATATCTTCAGATTCACTGGTTGATTTGTTCTCGTACCAATTTCTCCAATTATTATTTGAATCATATTCAGAATTCATTATCCATAAGACAGCTCTTGCTGAACTGACAAATGCATTCAGGAAATAATCAAACTCCGGGAAAATATTTTTGTGTTCTTTTAATTTATTTAGAAAAAAATCAGCCTCATTTAGCTTATCAATTGTATAGTTCAATCTCATCACCCCCACTACATGATACCATAGTAGGGATGAAGGGAATGAAAAATAACACTAGCTAATGCTGCGTCCAATGAACCAAAAATTAAAAGGTTTATTACACAATTTATCGAAAGTTAGAACACATAAT
This sequence comes from Desertibacillus haloalkaliphilus, assembly GCF_019039105.1. Lineage (NCBI taxonomy): Bacteria > Bacillati > Bacillota > Bacilli > Caryophanales > Bacillaceae > Desertibacillus > Desertibacillus haloalkaliphilus. The sequence goes on from NZ_JAHPIV010000018.1 coordinate 14,903, forward strand.
AACTTATTGAGGTGAACAAAATGTCCGATGGAAATTTTTTTACTGACTTATCCAAATCAATAAAGGTCCCAGCTGATATTACCAAGTCTGCACTTGAACCGCCAGCTAAACAAATCGGCGAAGGACTTGGCGACTTATTCTTTATTGCGTTTTCTCCTTTAGCAAAAGCTAGAATTAAAAAAGAGCTTGATATTCAGAAATTCAAAGAGGAAATTGAGAAAGAATTATCTCTTATTCAACCCGATAAAGTCTCTGAGCCCTCTTTAAATATTGTTGGTCCAGCTTTAGAAGCTTCAAAGTATTATATTGAAGATGAAGAGATTCGCTCTATGTTTGCGAAGTTGATAGCATCATCGGTTAATAGTGACAAGAAAGATAAGTCACATTCTTCCTTTGTAGAAATAATAAAACAGCTTTCACCTTTCGATGCAAAAAACTTTAAGTATTTGTTTTTAAATACTCATTTGCATATTGCTGTTGGAAAAATAAAAACCAAAAATAAAAATGGAGGAGAAAATACCATTATTGAAAATTTTTCCCCTTTCCTGAATTACACATCAAGAACCAAGATCTTTACTCTTCTTCAATTGACAACCTAATCCGCTTAGGACTAATAACAATAGATCATGAACTGCATTATACAATGGAAAGCCGTTACGATGCACTTCTTAATCATCCAGTTTATTTAGCCTATAAAAATGCTTATGATAATCAAAATACACAAGATGGAGATAAAACAAAAGAATTGTTCTTGAAGAAATCCATCTGGGACTTTACTAGTTTTGGTAAATTATTCGGTCAATGTTGTTTATAATAATTAACCAGATTTCCGAACTCGGTTTTTAATTCACGTTTATATTCGTCCATCAACCTCTGCAGCTCTTCTGAAAATTTATTGGCTATGAACGAAAGAGCTTGCGATGTCTCTGCTTTTTGAATCGCTAGTGCATCTTCAAGCTCTTTTACTCTTAATTCAAGTTCATCTATATTTTTGGTCATACTATCTCTCCTCGAAATGTATTTTACTACGCATTATGAACCTGAGTTGCCATTAATCTTCAAATGATTCTCCCGTTATTTCTTCGTATTCCTCTTCGGTGATATGATTAGTCCTTACTCCGTCTTTTACTTGTTCCAACGTCCACAACTCACGATCATAAAAACGTTTAATTCTATCAAACCACATTACGAATTACCTCCTGTCATCATCTGATACCAAATATCTGCTATTTCAGTATCATGTTCATCATTACGTGACTTTTCCAACATCAATTCATAAACAGTATTAGCATAATCGCTCTCTAACTCCTCGATCTGCTTCTTTTCTTCAGTAGGAAAAATAAACTTACGCATTATGCTCTCCCTCCTAACAACCGTGTTACCGCATCGTCATTTCCGCTATCCGTATTAACCCTTGATAACTCTAAACGTAATGTAACCGGCTCCTCTTCAGCCAATGTACCGCTAAACATATATTCATCATCTAACAGGTCTGCATCCATTAACTCATCGTTTATATATGCTTCAACCTCAATGTCACCTACACGTTTGACAAATGCTCCTACTTGATCTGTTGCTTCTAGTTCGTATACAGCGGTTGCTGTCGTTGTTGGAACTTCAGTTTCTTTTTTCCATGTACCTCTAAAATTAATTGAAACTCCATTTATCATGTAAACTGATAATGGTATAGAAAAATCAAGGGTAAACGTATTATCATATAAAGCTGATGGATGTCTACTGTTACTCGGCATTTGCGTAATTACCCACCCACCATCCGTATTTTCTAACATATAACTAGTTCCTACGCTATTTCTTTGGAATAAGATAAATAATTTATTATTTTTATTAACAGTAACGGATGGACTGTGATTCCTTTGAGTACCGCTTGTTAACTTCTCCATAGTTGACCATGTTTTTCCACCATCTATAGAGCGAGAGTAACGGATATTGTTTGAATTCTCTTCGCTATCCAGTCCATGCCACGCTACATGTATCACACCGTCTTTATCGACACATGCGGATGGGGAGGATTGGGTGTAGTTTCCTGCATCATATATAGTAGTTTCGGTGTTTAACGCTAACCATGAACCTCCACTGTCTTTCCTGAGCCCATATACCCTTGAAACTGATGATGCTCTATAATCACTAGTGATTATAGGCTCATCCTGGTTATTCACAATTATAGACGGGTTTCGTAAACCTGTATTAGTTGTGCTATTAACAGTCGTCACCTGTTCCACACTACCCCACGTTACACTACCATCTGCGTTAATCGTACCTTTCGCATAACGGATGTTGAACGAGTCAGGGTAGTTATCGTTTTTACTCGACCATGCAGCGTGTAATTCTGTGCCTTCGGGGTTGATGGCTAGGGAAATGGAATTTACTTCGTTTTGACTACTATCAACTAGTAAATTATCTAACCACTCTCCGTTTGTATTTCTTGTTCTAAAACGGACTACTGCTGTCCCACTTGTACCTAGCATGAAAACATTTTTACCGTCTGTTGTTATGCATACGTCTGTTCTTGTATTTGTAAATTCCATCTGTTCCTCTTGAACATTTACTATTTCGCCATTCGAATTTACGTTAAAATGATAACCTAGGATATAATTGTCGGGATGTAGTAGAACAGCATAAAAGCTTCCGTCATCCAACCTCACTAACTTACGACCACCGTTACCCTCCGTACTATACGCTTCATTAACGACTGTCGCATCTTCAACGCTGACTTCTTCCATTTGCGAATCTAACATCAACATCGCACGGTCACGTCTAACGATATTCGTACTCGTTACCTCATCGAAAATAGCACCGAATATATCTTCCATATTGTCACCGAATGTTGACCCGTTTTCGATACGGTCAGATGCTTCTTGTTTAAGATTGAGATAAGCGACTTCACGTTGTAGGGCGGTAGTTGTTCGCCCCTTGCCATAGACGTAATCTTTAAATGTTTGCGTTACGTGACGGTCATTATCAGACAAATGCGTAACACGCTTTTGCTCTAATTCGTTTATTGCAGCTACTAAATTTTCTTTTGTTTCAGTATCAAGATCGTCTGCATTACCGACTTTAGCTTTTAAATTTTCATAATCTGAATTGCTTGGAGCATTTACATCTTTGTTTGTTAATTCCACAATGCCAGTCTTACCGTTGACAGATTCAACCGGGACTTCTATTTCACCGATCTGATTATCTGTATATTGTTTTGCATTTTCTTCGGCTTGATCTGCTTTTTCTTGGGCTCCATCAGGAGTTTCAACATAAATTCTAGTCATTCTAATTCACCTCTTCCAAATAAAGTTGCCCATTCTCCATACCAAAGCTATACTTTTTATTTGTTTCACCATCATTTACTTTGACGGCTTCATCAGCATACTGTTTAGCATTTTGTTCAGCTTCGTTGGCTTTATTTTGAGCTCCCTCAGTAGTCTCTACTTTATACCAGTCACTCCAACTACCATCTCTATATCGCCTTTTTGCTATTCTAGGCTCTGTCTCACTACCCCAGTACTCAATACATTCTTGGATCACCCTGTCATTTCTTCGACCAGTCACACGAACAAAGCTTGCCTGGAAACCACTCGGCAAATTAGATGAACTACTGCCAACTATAAATAAGCCTGATGTTTTCAAGTCATTTAGATTTACAGTTGGTGGACTTGACCAACTCGACACACCTAATCCCATACCTTTTGCCCATTCGACGGCTTGTTCATATTGTTTTTGTATGTGATTTAAATTTTCGGCATTTGCTGCAGGAGGTGAATCATTACTGAAAGTTATTTTTTCATACCCCAATGCTTATCACACCTTTCTGACAAAGATTCGCTCACGCTTCAAACTTGGTGTTCCATCGATCTCTGCATACCACTCATAAATATAGTCGCCCGCTTCTTTTGTTACATAATCAAAGTAATACATTCCTTCACCAAGCCGATTAGCTGGTCCAACACTGTTTTCTTCAACCTTTTTATAACTGTTGTCTAAAATAATTAATTTGACCAGGTCAGGGTCCACCGGTTGATTATCCCAATCTTTGAATTCGACTAGAAGACGTACGGTATTACCCTCCTGATAGTGCATCATTTGCAGTCACCTCAATTTCACGAGCCAATTCATAACCTGACGTTTTTCGAACCACTTCTCTCGATTCTACTTTCCTGTTCCATTCTTTATATCTAATTTTTCGGTCACTGGCTGATACATCCATCAAACGATTTGAGTCAAATACATTAAGAAAAATGTGAGCTGCATACTTTATATCAATAGTCTTCTCGTATACAGCTGAAAGGTTGTGCACCTCGTCTTTCAACCTTACATAGATAGTTGCTATGCCTATTGACATTTGTGAGAATGACAACTTTCCATAGAAATGATCTTTTCCAAATTGGAATATGACATCATGTCTTGTTCCCTTCCCATCAATGATGTAGATGTCCTGAAATTCATCCAGAGGTTCATTGGCTTCGATAATTATTTCTGTCTCTTGTGATGGAACTGTATAAGATGGTGCTGTAATTTCAAGGGTTGGGGGAGTTGTATCTAATTCTAATACAAAACTACTCGGCATAAGGTGTCCACTCCCCTTCCTCGTTTACTCCGTACACGTTAATACGATATTCACCATCGTTCTCTAGCTCGTCAAAATAAATAACGAATATTTGCTCTGCACCAGCATCCAAAGTGTAATCACTAGGAAATAAGTCATCAGATGGGTATAAATTATCCGATGGGAATAATTCTCCTGATCGATCGACAAGTACACCTGATTTAAAATTAGTCCCATCCGCTCTTGCTCGGTACCCTTTCAATTTCTGGTCAGCCTTGAACGTAACAACGCATGAGTCGAACCCATCTTCATCACTAATTTTATAAGCTGAAACATCCAGTATAGTTATTTTGGGCGCGGCCATTTCTATGCACTCCAGTTACCAGCCAAGTCTTTAGCGAATACCTTAATAATTTTTTCGCCATCTCCTGCACTTGCATTTTCAAGATCAGTACCATTTATTGTGCAATTGATTGGTGAGTCTTTTTCAAATTCACCGGTATTAGACATATTGGAAGAGCCGTTTGATGTACCAATTGTTGTTCCAGTATCATGTGCAGCGCCAGTGCTAGACACGACTTTTACTTTATACTCACTAAATTCCTGATCGACAGAGAAGCTAAAGTTAGATTCGTTTTTCCCATTAACTTTTGAAATCTTATCAACATCTGGACCGGAGATAGTAACTTCTGGTTTTGTCTTATCGAGGATAATGCTATCTGATGCTTGTCCGGAAACATTGTGTACATCATCTCGAATCCTCACATACAAAGTCTTACTTCCGTCTTCAGTGTCATCAAGTCGCACTTGTTTTAACTCTTGGAAAGTTATCCAACTTGAATTAGACTCTGAATCTTGGACATCACTATCATATGAAGTGTCAACATCTCCCCATATCTTCATTTGATATCCTGTAGTGTCTGAGTCGCTAGTATTTATTAGACAATCTACAAGTGCCTGCGTGGAATATGTTGCTCCTCCTTCAATACTAATGCTCGGATTGGCCGGAGCTGTAGTATCGAGCGTCAGATAAAAAAAGTTAGCCATCAATCATTAACCTCCTCAAAAAATAAACGCCCATTTTCGAAACCAATTCGATAGCGGGCGTCTGTTTGTTCATCTTTTGTATCAATGGACCTTTCAAAAGCACTTATGTGCTCCCTTACTTCTTTTAATGCTTGATATGTTGTGTGTTGAAACCAGTTAAACCATTCAGCAGGAGGTTTTTCAGATTCTTTCCAACCTTCATCAATTTTGTTTTGTGAAGGCTTTAAACCAGGCGAATTCCATACCGGCAATTCCTTTTCAAAACTCATTTAATCACTACCCCCTTTTTTACAGTGGTATGTCACGATCATTAACAGGTTGATAAACAGATCCAAAGAAACCTCCAACTTCTTGATCGATGTTAGAAAATCCAGCTTCACTATCTGTTTCTAATTCAACACTTCCGAATTCAAATGTACCGGACAAGTCTATTTGCTTAACGCTTACTCCCGACGCTAATGTACTTTCTACTAACCGTCCGAACTGGTTACCTGTAAGCTCAACTTCATTTAACCTTGCTATGGGAATACGAACTACTCTAATAGAAGCTGGCTCTGGTTCGTCTGGATCGTTCCAAAGTTCCTCTATTTGTATTTCGGATGGATCGGTGTCAATTGATAAAGCAAGTACATTGATAATTGTGTTAATGTCACCAGAACTCATGTCTCTCGCTCGTTTTGATCTTATGAGTATCCTATAAATATCGTCATTAACTTGTCCTCTAGACTGCCTAACACTGTACCCGATACGGTCCAATTCTTTACCTTCTGCTTTTTCCTCGTCCCGCCATTCGTCAATACGATTAAATGTCTCATTTAAATTGTCTATTTGCTCTGAAACAACGGAAATTAACTTTGCAAGGTTACTATTAGGATTCTTGTTATAAGCATCCATTAATTTTCCTATCATACGTTCTTTAAGCTTCACGAAATCATCACCTTTTCATAATCAGTGGAAGCAACCTCAGTGTTAGCAATTTGAACATTAGAATACTGCGTCAAATCAGATTCATTTTTCCCTACTTTTAACACTGGAATATCATCTACTCCAGGAGTCTGCTTTATGGCGTCTACTAAACCAATGAACAATACGTCTTGACCATTGCTTAAACCGTTATACGTGTTTCCGTCCTCATCTAAACCACCGATATATTCGATGATTCTTGTTTTAATATCATTGTAACCACTGGTAGGGAAATCGCTATTAGTAACAACCTCAACTTCAACATGAATTGGGACTTCATCTGAATGACTAAATCTAACGGTATGATCGTTCCCGCTATCGTCAGTTATGATTTGTTCCTCTGTACCGTAAGGTTCAATTCCTGCAGCTTTACGATCAAAAATAGCTTGAGCTACTTTTTTAGGATCTCCTCCCAATACATGTACTTCAAAACTTTTGGGAGGTCGACCATCTGAATCGTATTCATTTGTATTATTTTCAATCACATGCACTGTGCGGACGCCTTCAACCCCTAATACACTTGCTCGAATCCCGTTTGTTGTTGGGGCCCCTCCTGCAGACAAGGAAAGGAAGTACCTTTTTCTAAGTTCGGAATCTGTTTCTTTTTCTCTCCCTCCACTAACAGGAGTCGGATTATAAACTTCACTTATACCAACCGCAGGATTGACTATTTCAGTTATTGTGTTAGCAGGAGTATTCCCATCACTTCCGGCTTGTGTTGCAATAATGATCACTACACCTTTTCCATTTTCGTCTAACGTAACAGCTTCTGTTGTTTCATAAGTGAATCCATCCTGTCGACTTACAACAAAACCTGATTCTATTGTCTGTCCAGGATCACCAATAACAACAAATTCCTCGTACTTGGCTTTTTCAGCAGGCCTACGTTTTATTAGATTTCGTTTAACTAACTTATCTAACGAAGCTCCCGTTGCTGTATCTATATGACCACTGTTGTATACATTTTCTGCAAGTTGATACATGATTGCTAAAAACCATGCGAACAGACGTAGCAAGATACCTAAAAAGGATCGTTCGCTTGTGTTAGTATTATCACCGAACTTTTCCTTCGCACTTTGTTCCATTTCTTCAAACAATTCTTTGTGTCTTTTGCGTTTGAATCCATGTTGCGTCAACACTAAACGCTCACCACCTCATCATCTTGAATTTCACCATACTCACTAGAGATGGCCACAAAAAAGACCTTTAGCTTACGTTTGCTACGGTCAAAGTCAATTTCTATATTTTCAATGCGGTCAATTCCTTCTACTTGGTCCACTGCTTCCACTAAAGCTGATCGAATTTCTTCGCGATTTGGTCTTTTCACAAAAACAGTTGAATAATCAAACCCTAATACGGGATTTAGGAACCATTCTCGTAAGTTAGTCTTGATTGTCAATCTAACTTGTTGGATCAACTCATCCTTACCATCGACCATGCGGAAATTACCACTACCATCAAACTCAATGTCTTTAGTAACAGGGTTTATATACAGGGACTTCATATTTTCACCTTCTCGCTCGAATCAGGACTACCACTCGTCGGATCACTTGTAGAGCTAGGAAAAGACGTTGATGGACTAGACGTTGTTCCGTTTCCTCCGGAGTTAGTCCAAGAGTATTCATGAGTATGATTGTCAAAAGCGTTTTTAAGGGCTGTTATATCGTGCTGATGAGCGTCTAGCCATTGTTTTAACTGATTACCTAACGGAACCCCTTCACTTGCTGATTCGCCCAACAGGATGGAGCCAGACGCCTCTAATACGATGTCGTTATTATCTTTAATGACAATTTTTGATGAAAAGTCTTTCTTTGCAATAACTAGATCATTTGAGTGATCACTAGGTAACGTCTGTTTCATGCTGTTGATCCCTTGTAACACAATGGCATCTTCTTCTCTAAAACGCTCTGTAATGTCTGACTCTTGCTGATTAGCACTTATTAGTACGTCGTCTATTGCCGTATCAGAGAAACCGACAATAACTAGATCGCCACGTTTATATGATGGCCGGATAACAAAGTCGCCAAATGACATGTGACTAACCGGAACATTGAAAACCTCGTTATTCAGTCCCGCTTCCGTTTGTAAGATCGTGATGTCAGCGGTCATCGTAGCAGCATCAAATTTCTCTATCCTGCATATTCTAATTGTCTTGACTTGGTCCATTATCCAACCACCTCCATATCGCAGTAAAAGTCACGCCTATTTGCTGTAAATACAACCTTCCTCACCCTGTATTGACCGTTTGCTGTCGATGATTGCACGTTGATAAGTGAATCTGTCTGGACACGGTGATTGAGCAACGATGTGACTTCATAACCACTTGCGTCATCATCTTCGAATCTCTCAGGCGTACCTATCAAACCACGTTGAGCATTGAATAAGAACCTGATATCATCACCTTGTTCACCTTCACGAATGTAGATTAGACCTTTTGTGATTGTCACTTTGGAATCACAGTCTTTAGATATCTGCGAAACAACATTAGGTATTCTGCCGTTAATGGTACGCCCTCTTTGATACGTGATGTCCTTCGCTAATTGCACAACACCGACTGATAACCCACTCACAGATATTATGTCTTGTAGTATTTGGCTAGCTCTTATGCCAGCTTTGTACGTCTTATTGATTGTGTTGTTGAGCCATTCCTCGCTAGCATCGATGGCGAGAATTTTAGTGATTTTGTCGGTACGCTGCTTTGTGGTTTTCGCTTCTTCTATACGCCCAAAAAAGATATTACCTACATCACCCTCATAACCAGCATTTAAAATGACATCCATGCCTTTTTTTATGCGGTTTTTCGTCTCATCTGATAGGTTATATATCTTAATCTCAGCATCGTTTAAGTCCTCTGAATCGTCATATTCTACTCGAAAATAGATCGTGAATTCGGGAAACGTGAACCGAATATCCCCTATATACAATTCAACCCTTCGCATGTACTGATTATCCATCGTCATCACTCACATATAAAAAGACCGTATTACCTAAATTAGAATAGGTAACACGATCTTCATTGTCTGCACGATCAAGTGGTGTAATAGTTACGCCAGGAAATCGCTCATCTGAATAAGTGTCAAATAAAGGTGAGTCATAAACCACCTTTTCGCCTAACACTAATACATCGCCACTCTTGTATAAGTCCACGGTGAAGAAGTCATATTCTGCGTTGTAATGGACCTCGAAAGTAAATAACTCACCAGCTAATCTAATTTCAAACTCATTCGGTATTTGTTCCTTTTGAATAGGGATGATCATTGGACCTGAACCCTCCCTGCATTACCAACGTCTTTCACTTGTGAACGTATTTCAGGCGACAGGAGGGATACTGTACTAGGCCTTGCTAACTTAACTTGTTTAAGTGTCAGCGTGAATCGAAAGCCGTTAGCGATGCGTGAATCTACTGTTGTTCTGTAACTATCAAAGACAGCGTTCGGTAAGATTGCGCGACCAACATATCTAACAAGTTCGCCGCGCCTTAGTTCGCGTAGCTGAGCATCGATTTGAGCCGCGTTATCCCCAGTGACTTCACCTGTAATGCGAAAAGTAATTGGATTATTAATCACATGATCCGTTATATCTTGATCTTCTTCGACAGGGTGATCAGTTGATTCATTGTCATAGTTCCGATCTTCATCAATTACTGAAATTGGTATGCCATTGATGCTTGCCATCGTACCCCTCCTTTACTGTTTTTTAGCCCTTTGGCGTCGTTCATATTCGTCCATTAACTTGTAATGATTCTGCTCCTGTCTTTCATCGATAATTTCAGCTAATTCTTCATAGCTTTCCCTCGAACCGTCGCCATGATATTCGACTGTAACGTTTGATTCGAATTTAACAGATCCGTTGTTATTGTTATAAGTAGGAGCTGGACTTGGTGTGTACGTTGGTCCATTTCCCTCTGGATCAAATTCAGGGTCAAATGAATCTCCAATATCATTAGCGCTCATTTCAACTGCATGGTTCACTTCTTCTGCCTGATCTATGAAACCAATCTGATAACCTAGCATGGTATCCTCACCAAATCCTTCAAATAGTTTAGAAGGCGAGAAAATTGATAGCGCACTCTTGAATCCATCTGCGATGTCCCCTGCAATGCCTGTGACTGTATCCCAAACAGCACCAGCCATATCAGCAATACCATCAATTAACCCTTGTATGATGTCTTTACCGATTTGAAACAAGTCGATCCCTTCAAAGAACCCCATGACTGTATCCCAGATGTCGGTTATTGTTTCCCAGGCATTCGTCATGCTTTCGCTTATAGAATCTACCATGCTACTGAAAATACTCTTTACCGTTTCCCATATGCTATTAACAATGCTTCCGACCGTTTCTAACGCACTATTCCATATACTTGATATCACAGAGAATATAGCCCCTAAAATCGATGAAATAGTGTCTAATATTACGGTCCAAGATAAGGTGACGATATCAATAATAAGGTTTAGAGCATTTCCTAAAATATCAACAATGCTGTCCCATAAATTCACAAACAAATCTTGTACAGCCGTCCATAATCCTTCCCAATCACCACGGAATAGCGATGCAAATACATTAAAAATGTCAGTGATTAAGGTTACAACACCTTGAAATACACTGACTAATAAATCCCAGATTCCTTGGAAGATATTCAAAATGTTTTGCCCGTAATTATCCCAAACCATGACTAGGAATTCCCAAAATCCCAGTGCCAGGTCAATCACTGAATCAAAGAATCCCATGAACGTATCCTGAAGATCATTCATAACACCTTCATTATCGGACTTGAACGATTCAAGCCACCCAATGACTGTTTGGATTGCGGTAATAAAACCATCGACAGCAGAACCGATAATATCAAATGCATTTCCTATAGTAGCCTGTATTTGTGGCATATTGTCTAATACAACGTCTAACCAATCTTGGAAAACAGGTAAAATGCTTTGTGCTATTTGGTTAAATACGCCACCCATTGCATTCTGTATGGAATCCATTGTATCCGCCCATAGAACCCCAGCGGCAATCCCGTCTTCATCGATTACAGCTCCTAACTCATGAGCCTCTTCTCGCAATTCTTCAATTGCGTCTCCGCCTTCTTGGATAGCAGGTAGTAATTGACGACCTAAACGAGTACCAAACATCTCCCCAGCTAGCTCTGCTTGCTTTGTAGCGTCATCCATCTCGTGTAATGCCTGGATTGAATCCATAAACACTTCTTCAGTCGATAATGCACCACTTTGGATATCCTCTTGTGCAAACCCTAATCTCATAAGAGCATCAGTATATTTTTCGTTCCCTTGCTCAGCTTGACCTAACCTTTGAGTTAATCGCTCAAGTCCTCGGTCCATCTGTCCCTGATCTACACCCACTTGACCCATAGCATACCTGAGTTCTTGGAGTGAATCAGTATGGACCCCGGTTCTTATACTTGCTTTGTCGATCTCGTCTGCAGTATTGGCGAATGAATTAACCATAGCAAATCCAGCACCGGCTGCAGCTGTTGCCGCACCAGTTACCGCTACTACTACACCGGCTACACCTTTTGATAGGTTCTCCATACTGAACATTCCACGCTGGCCGGCACCTTCTGTCTCATCACCAAACTCACCCATAGCGTCACTCGCACTTTGCGTAGCACTTTCTACATCCTCTACAGCGTCTTCGACTCCACCAACATCACCAGTTGCATCTCGTCCAAAGTCGTCAGCAGAGGCAGCCGCAATATCAAATGCATCAGCACTTTCCATAACGCTACCGACAAATGAATCAGCCATTTCATTAGCTTCTAATATGCCACCATCATCAATTTCCGTTGTTACACTAACATCTAAGTCACGTAAGGACATTTCCCTCACCACCGATCTGTGACCAAAACAAAAAGCCACCTCCTATAACGGAAGTGACTTCTCACCTTTTTTTATTTGATTGATTACTGTTACTTCTTGGGGCTAATATTTTAAGTGCTTCGTTTGCTTCGTATATCTCATCAACAGTCATATCCTTCGCCTCAGCATAACCTATACCGTTGAAGACGATGTTCCAAAAGATTTTCTTCTTTCTAGCATTTGCCCTTATTGCGGACATTTCTTCTTTAGTCTTCTTTACCCCGAAAAAAGTTACGGGCTTCTTTCATCACCTTAATGAAATGGCAGTCATAACAGAATTTTGATGCTTCATTCATTACCTCTCTAAACAATGTGGTATCTCCAATTTCATCAAAATAGTCATAGCTTACTTCTGGTTCTGCTATGACATGCTTCATTAATTGTTCGTATAGCTTTTCATTTGATAGTTTCCCCTCATGTTTAGAAGCGTCTTGCATCCTAGCTAATTCACGTGGTTCAGGTCGAACAAGTTTAAAGTTATAACCGTTCACGTCAATTTTCTTTTCTGTTTCCTCGTCTTTTTTGAAGTCTTCATACTTTAAGTTGCTAGGGACAACAATGATATGATTCATGTACTCTTTATACTCTTTTTCCTGAAGAGTAACCCCGAATTTATCTTTGATACGGTCTTCAATCTTCGCTACCTCTAAAAAGGGAGGCATTTGAAACTCATATTCAATTCCGTCGATTGTCTTTGTCATATTTTTAGCCATTAATTATTCACTCCTACTCCATTTTGAAATCAAATACTTCAATTTCGAATGTTTGGTCTCCTGATTCCCTTCCCCAACTTGCATCAGCAGGCTTACGCACTCTAGCTTTAGAACCACCCGCTTTTTGTTTACGTGAAGAAGTATCGATAACACGTGCCGGGTACATACGTTTACTATTTGCCAACCGATTTAAAACCGCAATACTTGGACTTGTTTGGTCCAGCGTTAATGTAATTAATCCACGATTGTCATTGTTTTCGGATACGACTGTACCCCCATCTGCTGTTGCTTTAGATGTAAAGTTATCTTCTAGTTTTTGGACCTCTATCGCTGTTCCATCAGCATATCCCGTAATCACATTTCCATCGATGCGAGAAATAACATCAGCCAAATCATAAACTCTTACTCCCATGTGCATTCACTCCTCATTCCATAATAAAAAGCACTCAATTTCTATAAACGAATTGAGTGCTTAAAATAAAATTTCACCTTCGATAACAGCATCATGAAATGCCCCTGCTAATTCAAAACGAAATGTTGCCCGTCTTAATCGCCTTGAAGCCCGATCTTCTTCTGATAATTCTTCACGAGTTGGAAAGTCGGTGCTGTATAACGGATTACCATCACCATCATCTGCAATAATCCCATTTTCAAAGGCTTGGTCCAAAACTGTAATTACTTCGTCTTCAATACTTGCGATTCCAGAATTCGTAATTGGAACCTTCGGTGAGTTATTGAATAGCTTTTGGATGCGGTTTTCAATATTCACTTGGACCCAATGCTTACCCTCGATTACATCCAAGTATTCACCGGTAACAACAATACCCTCACTTGTTTGGTTATCCCCGGCCTTTGTTACGTAAGTAATAGCACCATTTGTATGGAGCTCATTAAGGAAACCTGATGAAACTTCTAACGGTTCAATCCCACTAATATTTTTAAACTTATAAGTAATCTCTCCAACTGAATAGGTTGAACCTACTGCAGCTAACCCAGCTTCCGGATAATTAGAGATATCTTCATGGTAAAACACTAGCGTATTATCATGCTCTTTCTCTTTCAAAACCTGTACAAAATTTTCATCATCAGTACGAGCAAAATACACTTTTGTCTGTACTCCATCTCCTGTATCCCCATTAATGAAGTCGCTAATCTCTTCAATTTCTTCTGGATCAGTAGTTACAGACGTTAACCTAAACCATCCTTTGTTAATAATGGTTCGAAGATAATCAACATAACTCTCTAATAAATCCTTTCCTGCAATTGCCACTCTTTCGGGCTTTGGATCCTGAGCAAACATCCGTAATGCCGCTTTATGTTCCTCGCTGTTTTCCTCAAAGTCCTCTAAAACTTCCTCGATACCAAAGTATTCCTTGTATTCAATTCCCCCTTCTGCTTCAGAAAGAACCAAACTTGTCCCAAATCCTATTGACGATGTTGGAGATGCAATATCAATCCTTACACTTACATCACTTAATGGCATTATCATCACTCCTAATTGTCATATTGTTAATCTCGACGCTTTCAAACTCTTCAATTGGTACCTTTAATATGTCATTTACTCGAAGTGTTACATCGAATCCAACCCTCCTTTCATATTGAACATCCTCAAGAACAATATCTCTGTTCTCTAAATCGCGCGTCTCCACGACTACAACGCTGCTGTCTTTTAATCGATTCCTACCTAAGTAAGAAAACCACTCATGAGCTTGCAATGCTCTCTGAGTGGCTCCATCAATTGATTTGTCGTAGGCGTTGATGCTTATGGTCATTTTAGGTTGCGTTTGGACCAACAAAAACGCCTGTCCATTTTCTTTTATTACTGTTTCGTGTGGTGAGTAACTCTTTCTGATGTATGGTGTAATGATTTTATAACCTATATATGGATAAGAAGGCTTGTCACCAGGTTGATCAGACATGATAACAGGGATATTCATATATTTATATAATTCGCTCCCTATCAATGTGCGAATGCCAACATAATCAATCATGACTCTCACCCTGCTTTATTCTCTTACAAAAGTAAACGTTAAAATCTGAGTACTCATCATAAGGTATCTGGTCCAACACGCTATAACCTTTATTTCTATAAATGATTTTATCGCCCTCATGCAGAACGCCTTCGCTTTCGTGTACATAAACTTTCTTATCCTGAAAGGTATATGTCCCATTTTCATCAAACTTCTTATCCTCGTTGCTCAGTGGCGTTACAATTGCATATAGGGGCTCGGGTTCACCATACCCTTCCACCCATTTGCCCCCTTGTGCATAATCATAATAACCATCAACCTTTCGTTTTACCTCTATTTCAAATTGGATTTCAGCAAATAAGCTATCATAGTCCATCATTTATCTACCACTCTCCAAGTAATTGACCTTCTCAAGTGCCCATCATCTATTAAAGGACTGCTGCTCCTCTTTTTCTTGATTGTTGATTCGGCATTAGGAGGTGTGTCAAGATTTCTGATTGTCCGACGTATCCTAGATACTAACTCTTCCCCAATTGCTTGATAAAAAGCATCAACACTCATTCTTCCAGTCAAAACTCGTCTTTCAATTAACTGTTGCATAAGGTCGGTCATATCATCCACTTCATTATCGAATGTTGACCGCAAAAATGAACGTTCAGGTATATTGATCTGAAAGCTATAACTCGTCCCGTCTTTCCTGGACCCTTTTCTATTGATAGTTGCTCCAAATTCATGGACTGATGCGATCTTGACCATATCGCCGTCATCATCACCGAATATCCCTATCTCTAATTTTTTTGAATTCAGTTCTTCTATAATCGAAAGAACATTAGGTATATTATTATTATCACGAACCTTAACCCTTCTCCCCATTTACATCAACCTTAAAAGACCGCCATTAGTCTGTTTTAGCAGTCGTAAATATTCCTGACCATACTCAGTGCTTTTTAAATCATCACCTTGAGGGACATTAAAGGAGCTATTCATATCATGTATTGAATGACTAGTTGTTCTTCTCACATTCAAGCTAGCAAAATGTGCAGCTAAATTACGTTGAAGTCTTTCTTTTGTTTTCCCATTACGAACCTTTTGCTTTTCCACTTCATCAATAGCATCTTCTATATACATTTCGATAGTTGCATCAGGCAATTTAGCCAAATGTTTAGCAATCGCTCTTACACGATCAACAGTAGTGTCCATTAGATCACCTCAATCATAAAATGAGCCCACCCGAATAAGGGCAGGCTAATCATCCTCTAATAAATCCTCAAGCACCGGTTCAGCGGTGCAACGACAATTGTAATCCGTTCCCGGCCATATTGTTTCACCACGTTCATTAGTAGCTCCCTTTGACCATTCGAATATTTCTCCATCTAAATCCTCATGGCTGTCACGAACCCTCTCATCTCCGCTAGTGGACCAACGGAAACGTTTTATACCCGATTCTTCTTGCCTTCGCTTTGTTAGATCGCCATGTATTGAACCCATTTGATCTCGAGCGATGAACCTGGCACGCCTTACTTCTACATTTCCTACTTCTGCAATTTCACTGGCCATGTTGCGAATGGAAGAGCCACGCCTAACACCTTGAGTAATGATGGTTTCGATCTTATCGTGATATTCGCTTTGTATGGATTTAATCCAGTTAACGTTATCTTGGATAGCAGTTTCTAAAAATGAAGATAACCATGGTTCATTACGTGTCGGATCAAACCCAAGAACCCTGCTCATTCGTTGTCCGAATCTACGTTTTTGATTGTTATTCATATCCTCCACGAATCGTCTAACAATCCGTTCTACGATGGGGATAGAAAAGACTCTTTCCCCTTGTTGTCGTAATCGATTTGTAATTCTCCTTATTTCATCGTAAGGATCATTAACCGTTAATCTGTTTGCTGTTAAATTTCTGTACTGGTGAATACGAGGAATGATTTCTTTTTGAAAAGCCGTCCAAATGTTTGAACGATTTTCCTCAATCAATCCTCGTATTTCTCGAAAGTACCGATTCCCGATGGAGCGAGGAATATCATTGCTCCCCATTTACTCACCGTCTTTATTATTCAACTGTTTTAAAGCTTCCATGGCATTTTCTTTTCCTCGAACTTTCTCTCCATCAGGCAATTCATAATATCCGCCACCAGCATGGTATTGGTCCACATCTTCTTGATCTAATCCTTCAATATCTTGCACCTTCTTCTGGACCGATTCACCCTTGCCACTATTAGATACGTTCGCAATTTCCAAAACAAACTTATCTCCAAATGCTTTTAGTTCTGCATCAGTTGGTACAAAAGATTCACCGGGCTTTACTACAACCCGGTGTCCATTTCTCCATGTCCGGTGAGGTTTCTCACCTTTTACGATATATCTCTTTTGGTTCATGCTTATTCAACCTCCGCATTTGCACCAGTATAATGAACAATACCTAGCCTTCCATCAAAGTCCGGCTTAATGCGAGGAACCATTGCACTCATAACTTTAAAGTTAAACTGCATTCCCCCATATGAGTCCCATTCGATTGTAGAAACGTCTTGAGCAATTGCTAAATCTACTGTTCTACGATTCATTTGAACAAGAACTAACTCTCCACCTTCTAATTCATCGGCAGGCTTAATGCTCTGAAGTTCACGAATGTTTTCTAGAGATTGCAATGCAGTTTGACCCGATCCGTCATCATAACGTGACTGGAGGTAATTCCATACATCTCCGGCAACGTACAAAATATATGGTCCATACTGACGATCAACTTGAGCATCTTTAATCATTTCTGTAACTGTAGGGTAAATATTCTTAATGTCTGACCATCCACCAGGAGCCGTTCCTGTAATTCGATTAGGATGTGTTGTATATCCATAGATTCGGTTTCCTTCAATCTGTAAGCTGGACCCTTTGAATAGAAGGGATTCTTCACCTTCAATTACCTTTTCCATAGCAACCTCACCTTGTGTAAGATCGACACTATCACCAAGCTTACGAGATGCTTCAAGTCGTCTAATATTTAAAGAGAAATCTTTATGGATGATTGGTACCGGAACCGAACGAAGGTCAAACTGTGCATCATCCTGCTCACCTTGACTAACGCCGCTCATATTCACATCAGCAGGCGTCATATCAGATAAAGCCTCATATTGTGACACTGTAGTACCAAGGCCTCCTAATGATACTGTTAACCCAGCGTCACGAAGGTCAGCGATACCATTTAACCGACGGTTTGCGATTTCAACTAATCTAGTATCTAGATCTTGCCACTCTTGCTTTCTAAGTACGTTATTCGTACGTAGTGAGTTTGTTTTTAATCCACTTTGTAATAGTTGAAAGGCTGCGCCTCCCATTTGATTCGGTGTCGAAATTGCTGCATTAACTTTTGACATATTAAAGCACCTCCACTTTGATTCGTACTGATTCAACGTCTGCACTTACATTTTCTAAAGCCACAAAAAGAGGAACACCCTCAGTTTCACCTCGTAGTGTCCCGTCACCCGCTGACTCTAGCAGATCACCTTTTGACACATCTTCTCCACCAGATAACCACATATAGAACTGAGTGCCACCAATTCCTGCTTGCACTTTTACTTGATCGCCAACCTGATATTCATAGTCAATGCCCCCGCCTACATAATCAGGCATATCAGCAATGTATTTAGGTGTTAGCGCTCCTGCTACGTCATGTGGCACCAAATCACCGTTACCGTCATAAGCAACGAGCATTCCCGGTTGTATACCTGCACCCGCTACTCCTTCTCGTTGAACAGCTGCTAAAATATTTGAACCTACTAATACAATCTTTTTCGGATTTACAGATGAGTTCATAATTATTTATCCTCCTTTTTGTTTGCGAACAGGATTGATGGCGGTTGTGGCACTTCATCCTCTGCACTGTTTTGTGAATAGGACGAACGTGGACCACCAGCACCACTATAGTCATTAACCTGTAAAGACTTATCTAGCTTTTCAAGGGCATTTGTGGACATTTCTTGTAGGTCCTCCTTATCAAATGCACAGCGTTCATTAGTTGAAAGACTGTTAACAAGTTTTTCACGATGTTCTTTTTGCTTTTTCTGGCTGTTAATGATGAAATTACGCGTCTCTTCATCAGGAATTTCTTGCAGCCATTGGTCCATTGTTTTGGGCTGAGTATCCTTATTTACAGCAGGAGACTCATGTTCTTCGTTACCTGTTTGTTTTTGGTTACATTCACAATTTGTTTTCACTTCATTTTCCCCCTCATGTTCAGTATCCGTATTTTCTACATGTTCTTCTGGACCAGTACCAGATGGTTCTTGCACTTGATTTTCCGTCTCGCCTTCTCCTGCCAAATCCTCCTCTTCAGAATTTCCAGTAGGTTCATAGGAGACTACACGCCTAACTTCCTCTTCACTACCAAGGGTTACATTGTTATTTTCATCAATTTGATAGTTTCGTTTGAACATACGTCCATCAAAACCATTGTTGGTAGCTTCTTGATAGATAAAATGGTCATTAAATCGTTCTCTAATCATAAAGCGCATGGCATCGCCTTTGTCCCTGGTCATAGCACTTTCAAGTAGTTCACTAATTTCGTTATGACTCACTTCATCTTGATTCGCAGTCATCATATTAGCCATAAAGTGCTTGAACTTCTGACTCATTTTCTCGAACATACCTTTATTCTCACTCCTTTCATTATTTGCCCTAACACCGCAACCGTCTTCCCACGAGCAAGCACCAATGTCATTCGGCAATAACGCTAAATGATCTGGACGCATATTACGTTGAATGCCGTTGTATTCTTTACTGTTGAATGTCCCAGAACCATCCTCGATGTCATTAAAATAAGCCGTGCTCACTTCAATTGGTTTCCCTTCCTGCAATCGATTCACTACTTCAAGAGCTTCACCCCCTAATTCAGTCGCCTTCTCTACATCAACCCATATTTCGCCTTTTAGGGCATCCCCATCTAAATGAGCATTAAAAAAGCGCCCTACACTGTACTCCTCAATTCGAGACGGTGAATTAGCGCTAACTGGTACTCCTTTTTCAGTTGGATGGTTAATCGGGAGCGGGATGCCGTTCCATGAATCTGGATACTTTCCAAATTCCTCTGATAATGCGAGCTCCCCGTTTAGCACTCCCTCTTTCACTGCAATTACGGGAGCTACTAGATGCTCCCTTCCCTCATGGGTTTCTGTTCGTGCTATAGTTGCCGTTGAACGATGTATTGTTAACTTGTTGTGCATTGGTCCACCCCCCCCTGTAATAGTGCAACTTGATTATTACAACCATCAATATCTCTTATCAGTAAGGTTGGCTACCTGGGTGCACATCAGGCCTTTTTGTTTTTGGAGTAGGATTTGTAGTTAACCCATTAGCCCTTAATTGCTTATACTGGTTGTTCTCGATCTGCTTTAATCTAGCATCAATACTTTTAAGCAACTTATTCTGTTCCTTGAGAAGCTTGTCCACCACGATCACCCCTTACCATTTGTCTAAATCCATCGTCAACATCATCAGAACCTCCATCGATGTCTAAATCCTTTGCACGTTCCTCTGTTTCATCCAAATAATCCACTTGATCATTGAACACATATTCAACAATCTGTTTCGGAGTCATCAACATAGTTACATCATTGTGAGGCGCCGCTTTCTGTAAAGCACTTGCTCGTTTATCACTGATATCTGATTTATCCTTATCGTTTAAAGCAAATAAGTCTGGCCATTCAACTTCATATCGCTGTTGCGGAGCTGGAAGAACACCTAACCAAATCATTCGGTCAATAAAAGGACGTAATACATTTGGTTCAGCAAACGTGGTTTGCCTGTCACTCAAATATGAGTTCCAGTTCCCTTCATCCTGGTTAGATGCAAGTTCGCCTCTTTCAGACCCTAGCAAAATACGTTTTGGTATATTGGTTGCACCTGATATTAGAGAAATAATAGTCTCAAACGATTCTTTTGGCTCAGCAACCTGACCTCCTAATTGCTTTACTTCCATCCCTTGCGTCCTGATAAACCGGCGCAATCCATGAAACCACTCTGTCATTTCTTCTTCTACTCGATCCGCTTCATCAGGTGTCATTTGAACGTCTGGATTTAAATTAGCATTTAGACCCATATACGCCCCTTGCCAAAACATTTCCGCTGATCCACCAACAACTTTCTCCAAGTCATTAAGAAGGTTCATGACTCGCTTTAATCGAGGTCGCCCAAACACTTCATCCTCAAGTAAACCATCAGCAATATGAATAACACGGCTGTGGTGTACATTTTTGGAAACCGAATAAAATTTAGTGCCACCTTCCTGATCATGAAAGTCATCACCACTAAAATCTATACGGTATATTTTCGGAAGGCCAAACCGTTCATTCGTTGGATCCGTTTCCCACTGTTGAATGGAGGCATTCTTTTCACTAAATGCTGATAAATAAATGATGTCCTCTGGACCAGTTAATGAGTTCGGGTCCAGTGGCTCCGATAAATCCGTAGACCCTCTGACCCCAATAAGGAGTACTGAGTAATGTCCTATACCAGCTAAACGATCAGCACGCTCGAGATAATGAATAACACTACGCTTCTTTTCGAGAGTCTTCCAAGCCGATTCAAAAGGAGTATCTTCATCTTTGTTGTCATCTTCATGAATAGATGGTCTGTTACGCCACGTTCCTTGTGCAGGAGCATCCACAATCCTTCCAGCTATATCTTGACGGTCATATTTATTCCAGTAGTCCTGGAACCTTAACCTTCGTTTATAACCAAGAACTTCATACATGTCACGCTTACCATTAAATTGTGTCCCTAATCTATCTGATAATTGGTAACGATGCATAAGATCTGATTGATCTCTCTTATTTGTTCGAATTTGCCTGCGAGCTTGCATTTCTTACCTCCTTCCCCATACACCTGCTTTCGGTCGTTTATCAACTGGCCTATAAAACGCCAAAACAATAGCGTCGGCTCTGTCTGGTGAATTTAGCCCACGCTTTTTCATGTCTTCTTTAGATTCAATTGCAAGTTTTCCTCTGCTGGTCATTCTATATTTCCTTGTGGTAAGTTGACTAATCAATTTATCGTCATTTGGCAAAAGAACCGTCTTCTCTTCACCTTTCATAAAGTTAGAAAAGTTATCCTGCAAGACATCTTTTACCGTTGCCCAGGACTCCGTAGCAACGTCATTGTAATGTTCATCGTCGTCAGCCTTCCCATTATTAATTACAGGGAATACTTTGTAAGGCAATTTTTGCTCTTTGATAATCTCATTTAGTTGGTCAGTCACACCGCCACCAACTCCACTGTCATCCACTTTTATCATGATCTCCTTCAAGTGGGTATGATCCTTCATCATCTTCTTTGCGGCACTTATCACAAGACCAGTTGTTTCCGTTGTCTCAGTTTTAGGATAGGCTTCTAATTCAAACAAAACATCTCCAATTCTCTTTGAGATAGTTGTCTCATCGTCTCCAAACCTCGCAACGTCCACTCCTATATCTCCTGTTCTAATACGTGTATCAACTTTCACGTTTGAATCAATTGCTGATTCAACAATCTCTAATGGTATAAAGGCATCTGCCTCAGCTTTTGGAAAGTCGCCATCAACACGAACCCTTATAACATCGCTGTCTTTGCCGTATTTCCGCTCCAACATTTCGATGTTCTTTTTACTTGTACGAGAACTATCTCGACTAGATACTTTATGAGTCCTATAATCCTCTCGATCTCGGTTATGAGAATCATAGAAAGTACCACTGGTACGAGTAGGGTTTCCACACATGAGTAATTTATTATTTCCGCCGGACAACGTACCTAATATTGCTTCCATGATCGGATCGGCAACACCGGAAGCCTCATCAACTATGAACAACATATTGTCCTCGTGAAAACCCTGCATGTTTTCCGGTTTAGTGGCTGTCCTTGCAGTTGCGAACCAACGCTCTTCATAGTTCTTCATGTATATCTTTGTTTTGGTCCATTTAAGCACTGCTTTTAACAGTGGTGATCTAGACTGCCATTTACTAATCTCTGCCCAAAGAACATCAAATAACTGCTGCATGGTTGGTGCTGTACATATTACCTTTGGATAAGAAAAACAGGATAAAAACCAAAGTGTAGCCGCCGCTTCTAAACCAGTTTTACCTACACCCTGGCCTGAACGAACAGTAACATAAGGGTAATGTGCTAAATCACGTAACACCTTCTCTTGCCAATTATCCGGTTCAAATTGTAATACCTCACGGCAAAATATAACCGGATCTTCGCGGTATAAGGGCACTTTCTTTTTGAATACTTTTAATCGATTACTCATCATCAGTCACCGCACTTATCCAGTCATCGATTAATTCTTCATCTCCACCCTTAACACCATTCTTTTCAATCTCTAGACGTTCTTTAGTGATCTGTAACTTCTCTTCCTCAATCTTTCTCTTGAAGTTATCAGGAAACAGATCGAAATACTCAGCAAGCTTATCCAGAGCTTTCATTTTGTCAGCAAGCTTAATAGACACACCGTCTTTGCCTTGCTTTGCTTCTGTGATGATTGTGCCGTCAACCATCGCCGATTCATTAAAATCAACGTAGTTTACCTCTTTCATCACTTGCTCACCTTCATCATCTAGTACTGGACCACCTATACCGATAACAGGCTCTTTCCTTTTGCCAAACGTTACATAATCAGTAATGTCAGCAAAGGCGATCTTAACGTACTTATGCAGCACATCCATTGCATCAATAAAGAGGTCTTGGGTCATCTTACCTTTTATTCGTCTGATTTCCTCGGCAACCTTACTATTTCTTACTAACTCACTCCCCCTTACATGAGCACTTTCAGGGGCGTATCCAGCTTTTATTGCTGATTGAGTAGCATTAAACGATTTAACATAATAAATACAAAAAAGCCTTTGTTTATCAGTTAATTCACCAGATTCAACAACGACTTCATGCGAATTATTTATTGTTTTTTCAATAGTTGCATCCTCTTTTTTGTTGGTTGCAACTTTTTTCTTTTTGGTTGCATCCTTTTTAGTTGCACCTCTGGTCCACTTTTCACGACTTTTTCTACTCTTTAATGTCCCTAGTTTAACATTATGCTTCTCAGCAAGATCCTTTAAGGTAATATTGGATTCTTCATATTCTTTTCTTATTTTCCCCCAATCCATGTTACATCACGTCCCTCAACCCCTTTGTTCAATAACTAAAAAAGACCACTCAATGAATTGAGTAGCCTTCTTTAATCATCAAATTAAACATTTCTAAATCAAATCTTCAATTTCCCTACTGTGGCCATCTACTAACTTTTGAACGCTGAGATTCATAGCTGTTTCTTTATCTTTATGAGTAGAAACGGAAAAAGTCTCTGTTCCTTCAAAACTAGCATGAGCTGTATAATTAATTCCATCAGTCTTTGAGATTGCAACTATGACATTATCGCCATCAATCCTAACAACCTTTTTCTCGGCACTCATATGGTCCACTCTCACTTTCAGGCTTCATATTTAGCGTTTAATTTCGCTTGCTCTTCCATTCTCTTTTTGCTGTAATGATCGTTCACGTTAAACCACGCATGAATAATACCAGGAATCCATATGAATAGACATAATACCAAATTTAATAATGCTTTCACCGGACGCCCGATTAACAGCAAAGCGAGTGGAGGAAACAAAATACACAAGACATATAGCATGATTACCTCTCCTTTCCATATTCTATTTCTATGTTTAAGCAAGGAGTTCCTTTTTATTATGCCAAAATGGAATATATAGCCCGTGCGATATCCGCTTTTTCTTATTACAATTTTACACAACAGATTTTTCTTTTGGCAAATACGTTCCGTTCGTTCCGTTTGTGCCATTCGTTCCATTTGTACCATTTGCTAATTGCTCAACAATAGAATCCTTTAAACGCTTCACATGTGAAAGGGATAATCCCATATGAAGAGCGATCCACCTTAAGCTTTTCCCTTCCAGTAACCAATGTAATATTTCCATTTCTCTCTCTTCAACAATTAAATGAATTCGTTGTTGAACCACTTTTACCTTATCTTCATATTTTCGAACAACATTCAATCGCTTTTCTCGACGTTTCACTTCTTGGAACACAGGATCGCTTTGACTCCCTCCTTTTGCTTTAGGCATACCAGCCTCATCGCCGTATTGAGCAGTCAATTTATCTCCGGCATCGATCATTGAAGAACGTAGCAATTTTATACTATTCATCATCCAGTGATAATCTTTTAAAATAGCCTCTATAGATTTTTTATCCATACTAATCACCCCAACACAATTTTTATTTCAATGCTCCGCCTTTACCACGTCTCAATCCCCTGTTATAGATTCCCATCATTTCTTCCATTTCACGGAACGACTCATCATTTTCCATCTGATACTTTGGTTTTTTCTGTTTATGGACCTTTTTGTTATTCTTGGCAAAATGGTTGTTCTTTTGATGAGCATTTTTCCACTTTTTCATTTCACCTCGAAGGCTTCTCATAGATAAATCACACTCACTATGAATGAAACCATACTAGCAATACATAGAGCGGCCATATTATTACGTAATCCTTTATCCTCTTTCTCCCCTACAGAGCCAATAAAGGAAACGGCCAAAATGATTAGAAGGATGATTTTATATACGTTGATCATTATTATTACCTCCCTTTATAAAAAAGGGTGCTAACAGTTACACATTGCGTAAACAATATGTATACTGCTAGCACCCTCGGTTTTTCCGACTAGGCTTATTAAATTTTTGTTGTAATCTTATGTGATAAATTCCCGACTTTATAATTTTGACACGGTATTTCTAGAGTTCCGAATGCTGGTAACGGGAGCATGATTACCTTCTCACCTTGGACAATATAAACTTTGCCATTATCCCGAGCATCAATTTCTGCAATCTTCTCTTCATTTACTGGGATTTCTTTCGTCTCTATAATCATCATAAACCACCCCGAATTGTGCTATAATTAATGTGTTTCTATCCATTTCAAACCGTCTGAAAGGGCGGTCTTTTTATTTAAAGAATCTCTTAAAGCTTTTTCCGATTTTCTTTTGAGCGTACCGGCCACCGATACGCTGTACCCCCTCACCGTCTTTAATAGCCTTAGCATCTCCTATCGCTTCACTTACCTTATTTACTTTCTTCATAGCAGCATTGAATTTGAAAATTCCCATAATCAATATTCCCCCTCTTTATTTCACTCGTTTAATATTTTGTTTTCGTCTAGCTAGATTCATCATTTTCATAAAGTCTGAGACTTTCATGTCTAAAATTTCTTTTTCACTTTTATTGCTTAACATCGCCGTGGCAGAAATAAGTTGTCGCATCGTAATGTTTTGTGGATCCATTATTTTAACCTCCAATAGTTATTTACACTTTACTGATAATCTACTATAATAACTTTTAGGGAATTTCAGCAGACTCCGGATCAATGGGACGCCCCACCGGCACTGATCTTCCTTTTTTATTTTCTGCAAAAAACTCATTTACTCCTAATTCAATTACCACATGAAGTAACCGCGTTCTTTAATCTTTTCCCAGTCTTCTGTACGCTCAATGCTTTCCCGCTCTTCAATACAACCATGACAGTTAGTGATAACTACCACTCTCACAAACTCGCTGTCAAAATCTTTGGTCCACTCTTCTTCATACGGTTCAACTTTCTTCACTTCTTTAATGTGGTGCTCAAGCATATTCACTGGACCCCTCCTTCGCGATATGATCGTACTATTCATCAAAGGGTGGTTCGCCACATTCAGTACAAAACAGTCTGTGCTTACCACAATCCTCACAAGGCTCTATACCTTTTGTTCCGTACTCACAGCCGATATGATAAGAAGTCCATGTGCCATCTTGCTCTTGTAACCCTAATTGTTCTTCATCAATGGGTACATATTTATTACAAACTCCACAAAATCTATCACTCATTTCTCACCCTCCTTTATGTCACATAATTGGTCAATTAATGGGGACAATGGACGGAATGTGTAACATATGTTATTGTTTTGGTTGTTTTATTCTCCAGTAAAATTTTAAAGGCAATATATTAATTTCAATAACTGTGCCTAACTCTTTAATTTTATGGACAACAAAACCAATAGACCATGTTCTTACATCCCATCCACAAACAAAATTCTTTTCAGGTAATTTCATTGCAATCACCACCGTTCGGAATGTGCATCAAGATATTTCCTCTTTTGCACAATTAGAGCACCAATATTCCCCTAACGATTCCCCACATAAATATTCATCATCAACTATCTCTTCTCCACAAGATATACATTCTCTCACTTTAATTACCTCCTGATCGAACTGTACATTAACCCCTAATATTAATGGATTCCCTAAAAACCTTTTCTAATAATTCATTGTCGACTTCTTCATCGTTCTCAAGAGCAGTGATTATTTGAGCGTAAGTGTAGCCTTTTAGCTCGTACCATACCCATTTTTCACAAATCATTTGCTTCTCAATAGACCACTCCATTCACTTCACTCCTTAGAATAATGGGGCGGATACGAAATGTTCATTAAACATCGATCTCTTCATGGTCATCCCATAGACCTACAAGGCCTCTGCTCCATGACCAAACACCGCTACGATTAATAGTTTCAATTTCGATGCTTACAGTGACATAATCATCACTTAGTTCATCTTCAATATACTGCTCTGCCATAGCCTTGGTCGGCAAGAGACAAGTACTCTCTAAATCCATAACATCCTCTCGTTTTGAAAAATCAACGAATACATCCTCTTGGTATTTATAAGCGATAGCGTAAAATTCCATTTTTCACTTCTCCTTTTATTGGCCTACTCAGTAACTTTCACTTCGACATGAGCAACCTCTTCCGTCTTCACATGGAAACGAACACCTTCTGTTGTAGATAATCTAATAGAAGAGAATTCCGAAAACAATTTTAGCAATTCATCAATCCCTTGCTCTTTTTCGCTTTCTGTTGCATTTTCATCTGTAGCTAAAAAATGTGTTTTCTCTAAACCGTTTTTGAAAATAATCGCCATTTTAAGTGCCATATTCCCATCTCCTTTTTGATTTGACTACTCATCCGTACCAGTTACACGTAAAAATAACGCAGCAATAAACACTAAAACAATTAACGATAAATAACTCACTTTCTTAACAACTCCTGGTCATTTACTTTCTTCTAAGTATTCTTCGCGAATTACTTGCTTTTGCCATTCAATTTGATCATGTTGCTTTTCTTGAGGTGTTTTATCTTTTCCCATAGTTAACACCACCTTATTAAGTTGCTATCATTGGTCCATCACTCAATAAACTCTTCTCATACTCTTCTGCAAACATAAAAACCCAACCACCGCTGCTGCTTCTTTTATGATTACAATTGTCTAAAACAGCTTGATAAGATAAGAAGCAATTGCGACCTGCCTCTCTTGCGGATCTAAACTCTGCTATTAATTCTTTCGTGTCTTTATCAAGTTGGACCACTGGTTTACTCGTGGATATCCCGCCAGTGAGCTTCCCTAGAGTAGAGTTTGGTATATATTCAAGGTTCCCGACAAAATCATCCGTTTTGATTCCGTTTTTGTGACGCAGCACTTCACCCGGTTTTGGTTCTCCGATGAAGTGCCTGCCTACCAATGTTGTAATTTTATGAGATTTGTAAATGCCGTTGTATCTAACCTTTATCAATAAATTACCTCTTTTTCTGTGTAGGAAAGGCAACAAAAAACCTGTCTTACTTTTATAAACTCTCTTAAATCGACCATAATTTGATATGAGAAACTTTTCGTCTGAACCTTTGATCACTTTCCAATATTCACCCTCATACACTTCTTTCTCATACCAAGCTTTACGCTGTTGTACTGTAGTGTCACTGCTAAGTATGTAGCAATTGATGTTACGTATTTTATTGCCAATACTTCGATAGCTCACCAATGTTCCTCTCTTTAGGCCAGTCAACTCTTCCAAATAGTCATAGGATGTTTCAGTTATAATGTTTGTCCTTGGATCATAAAGGTGAATCATTCGTGCATCCTCCCTTCAGATGATCTTCCAACCTTTTCGTTTACGACTTTTCAGTTCATGATTCTGCAATGGCTCATAACGGTATACATTTTCATATCCTTCACGACGAAATAACAGATGCCATTTAGGCTGTCGTTTACGTTTCCTGCCCATTACATCACAACCTTCAAATAATCTAACGGTACCCCTCTGCCTTGGCTTACAAGGTCACATTCAGTTAGGAAGAATTCATAAGGGATACTCTTTCTCCCTCCACCCTGGGCACTGATCCACCATATCTCCAATTTCTCAAACGGCAGTATATAAATTTCCTTTTTCCTCGAAAATTCAACGAGTACAAATGATATTGCACCTTGATGGTGACAATCTTTTAGATACTGATATTGATGCTCCTCTAAATTCTTTAAATCAAACCGTTTATCAATCTTTGTGCTTTTGGCATCAAAGACAATGGACCGTCCATGAGATATACCGGCATAATCGACGGTCGATTTCTTTTCAAACCAACCGTCCGTAATACGCCCTAATTTGTTTTGTCTTCTTACTTTCACTGGGGTAGGCACTTTATCTATTCGTGCCCACCCTTTCCGCTTGTACTGGACATTAGAATGGTCCACAAGGACTTCTAAATGTTTCCCTCGATTTGCATAGTTAATCGCCATGTTGATCACCAGCCCTTATTGATTTTCCAATTGCTCAGCTGTCCACTTAGCGACATAGTAATTACCGAAATCATCTCGGCTAGGGATTCCGTATCTGTCTTTCTCGCCAGTGGCAAGTTCAACGACTAATTCAGCATCGCATTCGTAACAGTTTACTGTTTCTGTTCCTAGAGGGATGTAATGATTGGCTTGTGATCTGCAATCGCAAAAGTAACGACATTTATAGCGTTTGGTTCCATCTTCATCGATCTTATATCCGGTGATGTAGAAATCTGGTTTCTCTGATGATTGCTCTTGGGGTTGGTCTGATTGATTAATAGATTCTGCAAGGTCTGATAGCGGTACGCTCATTCGTCTTTCAGCACCAAGCAGAGGAAGTTGTTTAGGTCTTGGGGTTGTTGGTGGCTCTTTATCCTCTTTTACCTTGGTGACAGGTGCTGGCTTCTGTATTGGTTTTGGCTCCTTCTTTTCAGGCGCTTTTGTGTTTTCAAGAACATCAGCTGCAGGGATTTCATGAGTCGGTTTTGTTTCCGGCGGTTCAGTCGAGACTTCGAAAAAATTAAATATCCCTTTGATCAGCGCTCCTTTCTCTTCAACCTCTAAACTACTCATTCGTAAGTTCGCTTCTTTTTTGCCATCAAAAAGTTTCAAATCAATCATTCGTTAAATCCCCCTTTGATTAATATCCGTTTTCTTGACGCTCGTGGTTTACTTGATTCTTCTCTATGTAAGCTCGTTCGATCTGTTCCCAAGTAAACCCTAAATACACTTCACCAAGACCGATATACATTGAAAACAACGCTTTCCAATCACTTTGTATGAATTGAGGCATCATTTCTTTAGACGTGACCATAATTTCAGCGTTTGCCATCAACTTAGAAAATGTTTTGGCCATCGTATCCATAACGCAATCTTTTTGGATGATAAGCTCTGTTACGCCGATGTCATTGCCGATGCTTAACAGGAAATGGACCCCGTCTACATATTCCTCAAGGATCGTTTCTTGATCGCTTGATGGTTTGTTACTCCAATACTTAAAACAGCGCGTTTCGTTTGCTAACTCGGCCATTTCAACCTGTAAAGCTAATACCTTTTCTGCAAAACGATCTTCACCTGGAGCCAACGGATGTTCTTGCTCGATATGTTCATCCAGATGCCTTTGCATTTGGAACAGTCTTTCTAAATTCACTTATCTCCCTCACCTTCGATCGGTAATTCCATAACTTCGACCATCTTCTGGATTGTTTTATCGCCGATTCCTTTTGTCTGCTGCAACTTTTTGAATCTCCTAGCGAATCCTTTCACTGCAGCAAGTTTTCCGTCGTTATACCCTTTCATGTACATCGGGTCGAGCGGATCTACTTTCCTCATCGTCCATCCCCTCCGCCTTTGAAATTGCACGTTGCACTTTCATGAGTATAGGTACTAATTGTGGTTGGTGATCATCGTTGGATGTTTCAAATACATCTCCCAATACTCGTTCAACATCTTTTAACACTTTATACATATCAGGTGCAGCAGCTATCAACCTCGCATTTTCTTGTTGTTTATCTTTGTGATAGTTACGCACACTTGCTAGCCAGATACCTTGACTGTATGGATACTTTTGCTTCTCCTTTTCTGTATACTCCTCGTAGATGTGAAGATCTGTACTTCCATTGGTTGGTTCGATTACTTTCCAAGATTTTTTGAGTACCATGGTCCATCCTTTCAACTAATTCGCTAATCGTTTTTCAATTTGTTTTTGGAGAAGAGAATGGTATTTTTCATACTCACTCTCTTCCGGTGATCCAAACTCGAGTAAATAAATTAAATCAGGATGTGATTGGATTTTCTCGAAGCATGTGGACCCATAACCGCGACTGATGCTGACCTTGTCATGTAGCTTCCTTCCACAGCGTTTGCAGTAATGATCGACCATCAGGCAACACCTTCTCTATCCTTAGCCCTGGAATATTCAAGCTCTAACTCTTGCAATTCCAATGTTCTTAAAAGGGTTCCGCTAGGGGTTTCATAAACCCCCATTAGTTCAAGTTCCCTCAAGAGAGTCTGTCTTCTTAACTCCATCCGCTCACCTCATTCCCTTGCTCTTCCCTCATAGCCTCTAGCTTTCTGTTCATTTCTTGTAGAAGCTTTTCATTTGCCGCTCTACGCTCAGCGATTTCTTTCTCAGTTCGTTGACGGGAAGGGATGACAATAATCGAACCTCCGGCAAATTGACTCATAATAATCACGACTCCTTTTTGAAATGCCTTCTTCGATAATCCATACCGTTCAAAATGATTGGATTTGCGTTATCCATCATCCTGGAGAAAATACGACGAAGTGATTTGGTCGTTTCAAATTCATTTGAGCTTAAGTTCGTCGTATACACGTTGTTCTTGCCGGAGCGTTGATCAATCAATTCAAATAGCTTTTGCATTCCCCAGCCTTCAATATCTCCCTCGGCACCGATATCATCAAACACCACTAAATCAGCTTCCGCTATCGCCGTTATAATTTGCTCCTCTGAATATTTGCTGTTTTTGTTGTATGTCGATCGGATTTTTGTTAACAACTTGGGTGTAGAAATGAAAACTGCTGCATACCCTTGCTCTTTTAACGATCTGCAAATTGACATCGACAAATGGCTTTTTCCTGTACCGAATACACCTTGAAAAATTAAGTTTTTAGGTGCTTTAGGATCAAATGATCGGACATAATCTTCTGATTGCTGTTTAGCCTTGTAGAGATCCTGTGTATTCGTTTCAAAATTCTCGAAGGATGCATTTTCGAGTGCTGGATTGATCAAGCTGTTGTCTCGAAATAAAACTCCCGCCTTACCGGATAAAAGATTCTTTTTTGTTTCTTTGCCGATTTTTATATCATCGCACTTACAACCTCTTTGACCGGTCATCCACTCGCCTTTATCGGGTCCAAACAGGATTGGAGCTTCTATGACCTCGACTAACTCATTGCACCCAGAGCAAACAAATTCATCAACTTTTCGCTGACTTTGAATCAACTGATCAAAATCCGTATTGGTATTCGCCCCTATCAGATCGGCCACTGCTTTCACTTACCATCGCCTCCCCAGCGTGCTTATTTTTTATTTTGATTAGTTTTCGCCTAGCCTCATGAACATCTGTGTTTCTTAGAATCCCTAGTGTGTACGACTCACGTTTATCATCGTGCTCTAACGCATGAACAAGCAATGCATAATGCAGCTGATCTACTTCGTACTTAGAAAACTTATCTAGTAAGTTAGCTAAAATATTTGCAGATATTTTGCATGTTGTCCTAGTCATCCGAATAGTATTGAAGTAGTTAACAACAATCTTTGGATTTAGTCCTGTAGGGTTGACTTGCTCTGCAAAGTCAACAAAAGCTTGGACTTCTTCATCACAGTCGATATTGACCACTTTGCTGGGTAAGTCTTTTAAATGTTCTTTGATGTTTATATTGCTGTTTATAATGATGTTTCTAAATGATGTTATAGTATTGTTAATCTGTTTGTTATCCTGTTTGTTAATCTCTTTGTTAGTCTCTTTGTTAGCACCATGATCGGACACGCTCTCACCCCTTGTCTCTACTGGCTTCTCGCAATCATCCTGTTTGTTATCCTGTTTGTTAATCTCTTTGTTAGTCTGATTGTTATCCTGTTTGTTAATTTTTTTGTAATTTTCTAGGCTTTGAATGTTATCGTAATCAACAATCGTTATACGAATGCCGCGTTTTTGACTTAATGTTTCTTGTTCGATATAACCTTGCGAGCATAATCTCTTAACAATTCCTCTGATTACTCCGTACGACCATCCAGTGTTTTCAGATAACACTTTCATTGATGTGATTAATTGCCCTCTGTTGCATTGGTCAGACGGCTTGTAATTCGCTGCATCAATGAAATATTGATATAACATCTTGTCAATTGCTTGTTTAAAGTGAAGGCGGGGCTGGATGACAAACCCCGATGCCCTTATACCATTATCATTTTCCATACCCCGACACTCCTTCAGGTAGATCTTCGTCTGCAAATAGCCGTCATTCGCTTGATTTTAATCAACTCTAGTTCTGGATGGTTTTTCTTTATGTATGAATGAACGTACGCCGCAAAAGCACCAGAGCGATTTTTACAACCTTCTGTCATCCATACATAATGGTGCGGTATCCTTACATTTAGTAGGGTGTCATTTCGCATCACGCGCACTGGCGATCATCTGCCAAATTAAAAGGTAGGTCATCGTCTTTAATGTCGATAGGTTGTCCATTGTTAGTGAATGGATCATGACTTAAATCATTCTGCGAAAAAATTCCGTTTCTTGAACCTTG
Organism: Desertibacillus haloalkaliphilus; assembly: GCF_019039105.1. Classification (NCBI taxonomy): domain Bacteria; kingdom Bacillati; phylum Bacillota; class Bacilli; order Caryophanales; family Bacillaceae; genus Desertibacillus; species Desertibacillus haloalkaliphilus. Next base: position 48,958 of record NZ_JAHPIV010000018.1, read on the forward strand.
GTTATTGTTTTGATTTCCGCCCGATCCGTTCGAGCTTTTGGGTTCCAGGAACTGAACACTTTCTGCTACCAATTCAACAACGAATACTTTCTGTCCATTATTATTTTCATAACTTCTGCTCTGGAATCTGCCATCTACACCAGCTAAACTCCCTTTCTTGAGATACTCTGTCGCGTTCTCGGCTTGCTTTCTCCATACAACGACGTTAATGAAATCCGCTTCCCTTTCCCCTTGCTGATTGGAGAAGGGGCGGTTGACCGCCAGTGTAAAGTTAGCGACTGCGACTCCATTTGGCGTGTATTTCAGCTCAGGATCGCGAGTCAGACGACCAACCAAGATAACTCTATTTATCATGTTGTTCCTCCTCTAGTACACTATTGAAATCATTTTGCATATCTTGCTCATTACTAGATTTGCTATGTTCGAGCGCGTTGATTTTTTGATCTAAATAACCTATGACTTTTTTTAAATCAGCGATGGACCATGACGCTGGGTTTGCTGATAGTCCTAATTCATCTGTACTGACAACCTTCATTTGCTCTCCGTTTAGACCAAGAATCTCGCGTTTTTCCTTAATGGCGTGAGATAATTCTTTCCATTCTTGTTTCGGGTCAATTGCTGTTTGTTTTTTATCAGGATTCGGTTCTATGCGTTTGAGATTGGGATCGTCGTATTCCAGCGTGTATTGCGCCGGCATCTCTTCTTGTGTAACTAAACCTGAGATATTGAATTGACGTTTGAGCACAATCACTTCGGCTACCTTGCGAATCATTGCTGAAGGGTAGTTATCCCATACTGGATTTTTACCAGCTGCATTCTTATACTCTTGGAAATCAACCACGATCATAGCCGGTTCTCTTCCCTTGCGCTTGCATATGGCCCAAGCACCCGTGATATGCCCTCGTTCTGCTCCTAATTCGTGTTGGATCTCTTTTGTCATAGGATTAAAACTAAACTTGTCCTTTGAGCGAATTTCAAAGCTGTTTAACTCTTCGAAATCGGGGTCAGTTTGAGCTACTTTGACATAACCATCACGGCTCGTCATGATAATGGGCTCTACACCCTCATAATCAATTTCACCGCTCGGCAATCGTTTGTAGTCCCAATTCCCTCGACTGTCTTTGACCTTTTTAGGACGTTTTAAAAACCATATTTCTTTTGCGAATGGATCCAGTTGATAACGTGAGGCAAGATGTAAAAACATCTCTAATTCATCGTCGGTGGCTCCCTTGGCAACTGTGTTTTTTAGAACTTGCACTTTTTCGGGCGAGAATTGAAGTAATGCCCCATTCGGCTTATTCTGCAATTCATGTTTCTCTGCACCGACAAGTTCATTCCTTGCATTGTTCTGATGTTCTTGTTCGGACATCCTGATCATCCTTTCGGTTTGTAATTGGCGATCAGATCACATATAATATAAGTAGCTGATTTAATACGGATCTGACCGAGACCTCTCACACGGCCATGTGATTGGTCTTTTTTCGTTCCGTGTATTGAAACTCAACGTCTACTTCTGAGCATCCAAGTCGGTTAGCAACTTGAGGTGCTCCTTTTTCTATCCCTAGTACATCAAGATGGTTTTCCATATAGAAAAGCTCACCTTTTGACCATCTCTTTTCCTTTTCGAGCTGAAGGTACGCTCCATACATTTGCATCCGCCTTCCTACAACACAGTGATGCAGGCAATTATTAAGGCTTCTATCATCACAGCTGTCACAGTATGTCTTTTCAGCGAGGAAAATGTTAATACGAGCTTGCTTTTTATTCATTATCAAACACCTCCTCCTATGCGTTCATTTCAACTTTACCTTCCCCTAAATCACGTAAGCCATCTGAAGACCCACATTCGGGACATTTTATAAATGATTGATCTTCCAATGTTTGCTCGACTGAGAAAACCAGCGGGCACTCATCGCATTCATATACGTGAACTAGAAATTCACTCATTTGTTTTCACCACCTGATGCAGTGATAATGTCAGCTGCACCGATGAGACCACGACCGATAATAGAGAGAGAGCGGGGAACAATAAAGTGTGTGTTTGGTCGTGATCTCATCGGCAGAGCTGTAAACAGCTTGCCGTTTTTATACAATTAATGTTATGATTTAAGTACAAGACATCAGGTGTATGTTTTACCTATGAAGCATGAACTGTAGCCGCAGTTTGTGCTTTTTTTATTTTAGTTAAATAAGTATTTTGAAATGCTACTCGCACTTCTTCGACTTCGTCTGCTAATTGAGCATAGTGCTTGTATTCGTATAGCTTCCCGATCGCCCAGTGCAATTTACTTTTTCTTCGTAACGCTTGAGATATATAAAACAACTCCATAGCATCTAATTTAATTTTCTTTCCTTTTTCTAGAGTAAGGAGCTTTCCATAAACGAGATCGAACATCTTTCTATTTGCTCCTTTCAGTGTTAAGCGGAAGGTTCTCATTGCACTGATTACCATTTCCTGTTGAGCTCTATTAAATTTAATTACTGCTTTCATGTCACTTTTCTCCCTTCGATAATGAGTGTTACTGGTGATCCAGACTTTCCAACAAGTTCAGCCATTCTCTTGAGATTCCTTACATTTCGTTCGTGATGAACTCGATCTGCTTCGAGATCTTTGATTTCATCAATCGCTTTTTTAGCTTCCTTCTCACATAATTCAGCAGCCCTATAATCTTTTTTCACTGTATGATGAACAGCAAGTGCTCGTTGTTCGACTATGAAGTTATGTAGCCTTGCAACTAGGGGCTTGTCTTTATCGAGAACATAAAAACCTTCCATCTTTTCTCCTCCTAAAAATACAAAGTCCATAAACTTAAACCACCCAGTATCTGCAATAGACCATGAGCAACTGTTGCGACATCTGTATTCAGCATGAATGCAATAATTATGTCTTTTGCACAAGTAGTGTCAGCCCACCGCATTACTGTTTGAAAATCTGCTACTTTTCTGTTTCTTTCTAATTTACTAATTGTGCTTTGCGTCATATTTAATTCGTGTGCTAGTTGCTCTTGGTTGTATCCTGCCCTCATCCTCATTTTCTTTAAAACGGCACCAATCTCCACTTTCTCCTCACCCCCTTATTCATTCCAATTTGCACTATATTTCAACTTGGAATAGTGGTTCATCAGGAGGAATTTTAAAATTTAGTTATGAAGCAAAGTAATTCGTGTTGTCTTTCACCCAGTTAGTGTTTTCATTAATCCAGTCGAGGACCGCATCTCTTGGGTACCTTGCACGGATCATTTCAAATTTCGGGAAATTCGGGTGAGCTACAAGCTTGCTAACAGTAGGCATTTCAACTTGGAATATTTCGCAAAGATGCTGTTTCGTGAGCAGGACTGGGAAACTGTATTTTTCTATAGCATCCCGAACACCTTGCTCATATGCTTTTTGAAACATTGCGTTTAATCTTTCTTCCATAAGTTTTGATTCAAGTTCATCCATTGTCATTTGTGGCATATTTCGTCGCCTCCTTTTTATGCTGAAGTTCTGTTGTTGCGTCCACGCATAACTTTGTCTAAAAAAAAGAATTTTTCAAAAGGCGAATTGAAAGCGTTAAGTACGCCAGCGATAAATGATGGTCCAGGAGAATTATGCCTAGGATCATTTACCGGAAGTTTCGCTCGCCAAACTTGTGTAACTGATACGCCGATTAAAGCAGCTAACTCAGTGTCAGAATTAATTTTTCGCTTTTCTTTTTCTTCTTCTAAAGCAGTTACATTAAGTCTTACAGTAGATTTCATATTGTCCTCCTTTTCGTTTCGCCCCCGCAACATTAATATACAACAAATTGTTCGTACACGCAATACTTTTATGAAAAAAATTGTGCGTACAAGCAACACGTTTTATATTACGTCTACGCAATATAAATGATAAAATTATTTTAATTCTTATTGAATAGGTGATATACAGTGGATAAAAAGGAGTTTGGTATTTACTTAACTAAAATTCGTGAGAAAAGTGGCTTTAAAAGCCAACGACAACTAGCTTTAGCAGCAGGTATCTCTCCTGCAACTTTATCTCGCATTGAAAGTGGATCCCAAGAGGCTAAGCCCCCAACTTTAAAAAAAATATCAAAGCACCTTAAAGATATTTCATATGATGAACTAATGGAAGCTGCTGGATATATTGAAACTAGAGCTAAAATACTCTTGATTGATAATGAAGCTAAACCTGACGATGATTTTGTATATGCTTCTGCAATGAATCATTGGGATTACTATATTCCAGGTAAAACGGAAATAAACTTTAACGAACAAAGTTTTTGCATCATAGAAAACCTAAATTTAAGGAAAATAAGGGATTTAATGATGAGACACTTAGAAATTCCTGATGCACAGATCAAACCGACCGACTTTATCGTAACTTATCCGCAGTTTAAAAAAATTGAAGAATTAACGCATGATTTGAAAGGTAGCAAACGTTACTCTTACAACCAAGAGACTGAACTAACTGATAAAGACGAAAAAGATGTTGCGAAACGAATGGATAAGTTAAGGAATGATTTAACCAGTGAAGATGGTCTAATGTTTAACGGGGAGCCAATGAGCGAAGAGGCAAAAGAATCTTTTTTAGAAGCGATGGAATACGCATTTCGTCAGACTCAAAGGATTAACAAAAAATACATTCCGAAGAAGTATAGGAAAGATAAAGATTAATGTTTTGGATCAAAGAGGCTGTAAAGAATCTTACCTGTCAGTATAACTCGATTGATCCCTTTGAGCTGGCTTCTTTAAAGCGTATTCAAGTTATACCATGGAACCTCCATGAAGATATTCAAGGATTTTATAAATATGACAAAAGGAATAAATACATTTTCATTAACAATAACCTTGATGAAAGTCATCAAAAGTTTGTGTGCGCCCATGAATTTGGCCACTCACAACTCCACCCTAGGGTTAACACCCCGTTTTTAAGAGGGAATACTCTATATTCTATTAATAAGTTAGAAGTTGAAGCTAATACATTTGCTGTTGAATTATTGCTACCAGATGAGGCTATTTACGATCTCAATAATACAAGTACTACTATATATGAACTAGCCTCTAGTTATGGAATCCCAAAAGAAGTTTGTCACTTGAAATCAATAACGACTAATACTTAACGACTCTTCATAATGCTTTAGCGATTTTGCCCATCTAGGGCTTTTCTTCTTACGAAAATTCGAACATACATTCTAATAAGGAGTGATAATATGGCCAGGTTTGAAAAGTATGAGACAAAGAACGGAGAAAGATGGATGTTCATTATTGAAAATGGCATCGATCCGCAAACAGGCAAACGCTCTCGCATTAAACGACGTGGTTTTAAAAAGCAAAAGGAAGCGAAAGTCGCTGCTCGTGAATTAGAATACCAGCTCGGATTAAGAAAGCTTGATGTAAAATCTAAAATAACTTTTACAGAAATGGCCGAAGAGTGGTTAACGGTTTATAGCACCACCCAAGTTAAAGAGAGTACAATACGGGTTCGAAAACATGAATTAGGCCATTTAAACGAGCATCTAGGCTATTATAAGTTGCAGGACATAACGAAAAAGATGTACCAGAATATGCTGATAAAATTAAAGGGTGAAGGCTTGTCGTATAATACAATCTCCGGGATACACGGAACAGGACGAATGATTTTCAAACGTGCAATGGAACAAGACATCATAGCTAATGACCCTTCCCAGTTTGCTTTTATCCCAAAAGATAAAGTCACTGTTGATGACATTGAAAATAAAAAAGTAGAGGATAACTACTTGGAAAAGCAAGAATTGAAAATGTTTTTAGATGCAGCCAAAGAACCAAATGGTCCAAAGGATAATCACGCCATATTCTTCACTCTTGCCTGGACTGGATTAAGGGTTGGTGAATTGGTCGCACTTAAGTGGAAAGATGTTGATTTCGATGAACACACAATTAACATAACGAAAACTTACTATAATCCGAATAACAATACAAAAAAGTTTAAACTGTTGCCACCTAAAACAGAAGGTTCTATCAGAAAAATTGACGTTGAAGAAGATGTCATCAAAGTCTTGAAACGACATCGATCTATTCAGAATGAAGTAAAGCTCTCCGTGGGGAAGGAATACTATGATGGTGATTTTGTATTCGGGCGACTATCAGGACCGTATTATGGTTATCCTCATTTTGTGAAAACAGTCGAGAACCGAATGATTCAACTAATGAAGAAACTCCCAGATATTAAAAAGCATTTAACCCCCCACTCTCTTCGTCATACTCATACATCGTTACTTGCCGAAGCAGGAGTAGAACTATTACAGATCATGGATCGACTTGGACACTCCGATGATGAAACAACAACTCAAGTTTATTTACACATTACAAAAGAACGAAAAAAAGAAGCTTCCCAAAAGTTCGGCGAACTAATGAGAAGCCTCGAAAATTAGTTTTTTAACATATCGGCACCAAAACGGCACCAATTTTAGGATGGTATGGCCTCAAACCCTTTACTTATAAGGGTTCTTGGGGCTGTTTTACATCATGCCGCCCATTCCACCCATGCCGCCCATGCCGCCCATGTCAGGCATTCCGCCACCAGCAGCACCTTCTTCTTCAGGCTTATCAGCGATAACAGCTTCAGTTGTTAAGAACATCGCTGATACACTAGCCGCATGTTGAAGAGCAGAACGAGTAACTTTTGTTGGGTCAACGATACCTGCATCAACCATGTTTACCCAGTCGCCAGTTGCAGCATTGTATCCAACACCGATGTCTTCGCCTTTTAGACGTTCAACAATAACTGATCCTTCAAGACCTGCATTATGAGCGATTTGACGAACTGGCTCTTCAAGGGCACGTAGAACGATGTTTACACCTGTAGCCTCATCGCCTTCTGCTTCAATTGCTTTTACAGCGTTAATAACGTTAACTAGTGCTGTACCACCACCAGAAACGATACCTTCTTCAACTGCTGCACGTGTTGAGTTAAGTGCATCCTCAATACGTAGTTTACGCTCTTTTAATTCTGTTTCAGTTGCAGCACCAACTTTAACAACTGCTACACCACCAGCTAGTTTTGCTAGGCGCTCTTGTAATTTTTCTTTATCAAACTCAGAAGTTGTTTCTTCTAATTGAGCCTTGATTTGGTTTACACGAGCAGCGATTTGATCAGACTCGCCAGCACCTTCTACAACTGTTGTATCTTCTTTTGTTACAACAACTTTACCTGCACGTCCTAATTGAGTAATGTCAGCTGATTTTAGGTCAAGACCTAAATCTTCAGTGATCACTTCACCACCAGTTAGGATTGCAATATCTTCTAGCATTGCTTTACGACGGTCACCGAATCCAGGAGCCTTAACAGCTACTGCATTGAATGTACCACGTAGTTTGTTGACAACTAATGTTGCAAGCGCTTCACCTTCAACATCTTCAGCAATGATTAAGATTGGTTTGTTTTGCTGAACAACTTGCTCAAGTACAGGAAGTACTTCTTGAATGTTAGAGATCTTCTTATCTGTAATTAAGATATATGGATCTTCAAGAACTGCTTCCATTTTATCAGAATCTGTTACCATGTACGGAGAAGCATAGCCACGGTCAAATTGCATACCTTCTACTACTTCTAACTCAGTAGCAAATCCTTTTGATTCTTCAATTGTGATAACACCATCGTTACCAACACGCTCCATTGCCTCAGCAATGATTTGTCCAACTTCATTATCGGCAGCTGAAATTGAAGCTACTTGAGTGATTGAATCTTTGCCTTCGATTGGCTTAGAAATACCAGCAAGCTCTTCAACCGCTACACTTGTAGCTTTTTCAATCCCTCTGCGGATACCCATTGGATTCGCACCAGATGTAACGTTTTTAAGTCCTTCACGGATCATTGCTTGTGCAAGAACAGTTGCTGTTGTTGTACCGTCCCCAGCAATATCGTTTGTTTTGCTTGCAACTTCAGAAACTAACTGTGCACCCATGTTTTCAAATGCATCTTCTAGTTCAATTTCCTTAGCAATCGTTACACCATCATTAGTAATTAATGGAGATCCAAATTTTTTATCTAAAACAACGTTACGCCCTTTTGGTCCTAAAGTTACTTTTACAGCATCCGCTAATGCATCCACACCGCGAAGCATTGAACGACGAGCGTCTTCGCTAAATTTAATGTCTTTTGCCATTTTCTCTACCTCCTAGGAAATTTATATGTAGGTTCAAAACCCAACGTCAGATTAGCCGATAATTGCTAAAACGTCACTTTCACGAAGGATTAAATATTCTTTCCCATCATATTTTACTTCTGTTCCCGCATATTTTGAGAAGATCACAGCATCGCCTTCGCTTAGTTCTAGGGCAACACGCTCACCATTATCAGTTACACGTCCAGTACCAACTGCAACAACTTTACCTTCTTGAGGTTTTTCTTTTGCAGAATCAGGAAGAACGATCCCACTAGCTGTTTTTTCTTCTGTTTCTACTTGTTCAATTACAATACGATCACCTAATGGCTTTAACAAGGAAAACACCCTCCTTCAAAATTGTTTGCACAATGCCGGTCCCTCACATACCAAGACACGGAAAAGTGCTCCTTTAGTTTTGCTTATTAGCACTCAAGTTGTTCGAGTGCTAACACAATTATTATAATAATCATTTCATTCTCGTTTTTCAAGCGTTTTGAAAAATTTTCTTTGATTTTTTTCACTTCAATAAGATAACCAAGTAACTATCCATTTAAACCATAATGAATGCAACTATACATCACCTATGATAGTTTAGACAAATGACACGCAATTCCTCTCCCTTTGTCCTAAATCTATGATAAAATACTAAATTGAATCATAGAATAAATTCGAATACGTCGATAAAGGGGATTTGATTTTGCCTAGAAGATATTGGTTCATACTGCTTACGTATATCCTCGTTCAACTATCAGCAATCGTTGGTGCCCCACTTCTACTATTACTTGACGTTCCTAGAGAACAAATACCAGGAGTTTGGAGCCTAATAAGTTTTACCATTGGTCTTATTATCGTTGTCTTCTTACTTCGACCTGAGATTACAAATCGCCATCTAGACCGAAATCGCTCATCACGCAGTCAAGCGATCCTTTGGTCGATTCTGGGGATCTTTATGGCCTTTGCAGCCCAATATGCCGCTGCAGTCATCGAGATGATCTTATTTGGAATCGAACCAGGTTCTGAAAACACGGAGGTTATTGTCGAATTTGCAAAAGTCACGCCGATGTTTATCATCGTTATCGCCGTGATCGGTCCGATATTAGAAGAGATTGTATTCCGGATGGTTATTTTCGGAGCCCTCTACAAACGTTTTAACTTTTGGATTGCTGTCTTAGGAAGCTCAATTTTATTTGCAGTTGTGCATATGGATTTCACACATTTGTTAGTCTATACTGCAATGGGCTTTGTTTTTGCTTATCTCTATGTCAAAACAAAACGAATTATCGTACCAATCATTGCACATGTTGCTATCAACTCATTTGTGGTACTCGTCCAAGTCGTTTTTGGTGAACGACTCGCAGAGCTACAAGATCAATTAGAACAAATTCAGTCATTTATCGGAGGATTTTTTGTATGAGGACTTCCCCTACATTTATGGGTGTGATTTACTTTTTAATCGGGATCATGTTTATGTATTTAGCGATCCAGAATGTTAGTACGGCTGGTTGGAACTTCTGGACGTTCCTTTTCATCGGGGTCGCGACCATTGATATCGTTATCGGCATTCGCTTCTTCCGTTTAAAAAAACAAATGGAAAGTGAGCGCAAAGAATAATCATTGAAGAAAGGAAGCGAGTTGACACCAACTTCCTACCTTCACTTATAAACCAAAAAGAAAAAGCCGCGCTTAGCACGGCTTTTTTCTAATGCTATTATTGATGATTTTGTTTCTCTTGCTCTGCTTGTTCTTCCATTTCCTTCTGATACTCCCGCTCCGCTTTTAGCACTTTCCGATATGTTAAACGTGAAACCCAAATGCTGAATTCATATAAGAATAATAACGGAACAGTGACCATTAAGTGCGATACAACCTCAGGTGGTGTAATAAAACCTGCAATCACTAATAAAATGAAATAAGCAAACTTTCGAATTCTACTTAATAAATCAGGCGTGATCAGGCCCAACCTCGTTAAAAACATCATAACGACGGGTAATTGAAACAAGAATCCAAACGGAATGGTGATTTGGAAAAGAAAAGAAAAGTACTCATTAATCCCATACTGTTCCGTAATGCCGAGTTGCTCTGCTAATCTCGCCATAAAATCAACGATAAATGGAAAAAGAATAAAATAACTAAACGAGATTCCTGTTAAAAATAGAAGGAACGCGATTGGGATATAAGACAATGTTATTTTTTGTTCTTTTTCATGAAGACCCGGACTGATAAACGCCCAAATCTGATACAAAATAACAGGAAAAGCGAGTAAAATGGCACTAAAAAATGCAAATGTCACATAGACTTTTAACGGATCTGTCAAGCGAAAGGCATTCATTGGAAGATCTTGAGCTGTTGGTGCACTTTGCAAATACGTGATCATAGGCTTGGCAAGAAAGAATCCAACGATCATCGCAATCATAAAAAATGCGATCACGATCATAATCCGTTTTCTTAGCTCTCCTATATGATCATAAAGCGACATTTCTCTGTTTTCCATCTGAATACCATTCCTAACTATTGTTTATCATTTTTCTTTTTATCGTCATCATCATCTGCTAATCCCTTTGTTGCATTCTTAAATTCACGTAATGTGTTCCCAGCTGCTTTCCCTAATTCAGGTAACTTCTTTGGTCCAAAGATAAGTAATGCAACTAGTGCGATTAACAATAAACTTCCTGGTCCGAGGCTTGGCATGTTTTCACCTCCTATTAAAATTCATCCCTTATAATGGATAGTGCTTAAGAAAATAAATAAGTGCCTGTAGTTCAATCGACAAATCAATATGATGAACACGAATATGGTCAGGCACAGTTAGTCTCGCTGGTGTGAAATTTAAAATCCCTTTTATTCCGACATCACTAAGGCGATCAGCAATTTTCTGCGCCGATGCCGCTGGCACAGTTAGAATTGCCGCTGAAACCTCAGGATCAATTATTTTTTCAAGGTCATTTAAATTATAAATCTTCACGCCACCAATTTCTAATCCAACTTTTTCTTCATCGACATCAAATGCCATGACAATTTTCGTGTTATTATTTTTCGAAAAGTTATAATTTAAAAATGCTGTCCCTAAATTTCCAACCCCTATTAAGATAACCTTCGTCGTTTCATCTTGGTCGAGGGTTTTTCGAAAGAACGATAGCAAATAGTTAACATTATAACCATAGCCTTTTTTCCCTAACGCACCAAAATATGAAAAATCTCGACGTATAGTAGCGGAATCAACCTTTACAGCCTCGCTTAACTCCGATGACGAGACTCGCTGCTTTCCAGAGGCCTTTAAGTTTTCTAAAAATCGATAATATAACGGTAACCGTTTTGCCGTTGCTTGAGGTATTTTTGCTTGATCGATATCCATAAATAGCCTCCAACATAACCTTCAATTTCATACCTTTATTTAAATATCAATGACCCACTATTACTCTTCTCGTTTAAAATCACCGCTTTTACCGCCTGTTTTCTCTACTAAATAAGTCGGACCAATAACCATCCCTTTATCGACAGCCTTACACATATCATAGACCGTTAGCGCTGTCGCTGATGCAGCCGTTAAAGCTTCCATTTCTACCCCGGTTGTCCCTTTCGTTTTGACCTCAACTTGGATCGCTAGAGACCATGCAGACTCTTTTTCGTGCCAAGAGAAAGAAATATCAACTCCTGTTAATGAAAGCGGATGACACATGGGGATAATGTCTGCTGTCTTTTTTGCTGCCATTACGCCAGCCACTTGAGCGACACTAAGTACATCTCCCTTGCCAATGGAACCTTCTTGAATTTTATTATAAATGGTCTGATTAACCTCGATACTCGTTTGAGCAATCGCAGTTCGAGCTGTTGTTTGTTTATCCGAGATATCAACCATCTTCGCTCGACCTTGATCGTTAAAATGGGTAAAAGATGACATGTACACACACTCCTCCCTAGTCTTTATTGTACACTATTTTCTTTTCTATGTATTCGTTTTACAAAACCTGTTCGTGAAAAATTTTTGAACAGTGCAGCAACACCTACGAATATAGTCGCTACAAGCGTTCAAGAAGTTGTTGATTATCCTATTATACGATACACTATTTGTAGATCAAGTGGTCACAAATATGAATCGACCGCTAAAGTTAGGAAGGATTGAAATGATTCTATTACAATGTGTAAACCTTTCAAAATTATTTGGGTCTGACCCAATTTTAGCAAATATTAAGTTAGAAATTAAATCAAAAGAACGAACCGCACTCGTCGGAAGAAACGGTTCTGGTAAGTCAACATTATTGAAAATCATTGCCGGGCAAATGAGCTACGATTCCGGTGAGATGATTATGCCAAAAGACATGAAGCTCGGCTATCTTGCTCAAGACACTGGGTTAGAATCGGAGTTATCGATTTGGGACGAGATGATGACGGTTTTTGAACCGCTTAAACGAATGGAAGTCAAATTACGAAAGTTAGAAGAACAGATGGCTGATTCAGATACACTCGCCAACCAAACCAACTATCAGAAATTAATGACAGAATATGATCAATTACAAATTGAGTTCAAGGATAAAGGCGGGTATCAGTATGAGGCTGATATCCGCGGTATATTATCAGGGTTAAAATTTGGATCTTTTGATTATTCGACAAAGATTTCTACATTAAGTGGTGGCCAAAAAACAAGACTCGCGCTCGGAAAGTTATTGTTAATGAAGCCCGATCTACTCATTTTAGACGAGCCAACCAACCACCTAGATATAGAAACACTAACATGGCTCGAGCAATATTTAGCGAATTATGACGGTGCTATTTTGATCGTCTCCCATGATCGCTATTTTCTCGACAAAATTGTCACAAACGTATATGAACTCGCCCGTACAGAAATCACCAAGTACCACGGTAACTATAGTGATTATCTCGAGGAGAAAGAAAAGCGTTACGAATTAGAAATGAAGCAATACGAAAAACAAAAAGAAGAAGTAGCCAAGCTCGAAGAATTTGTCCAAAAAAACATTGCAAGAGCCTCAACGACAAAACGAGCACAAAGTCGACGTAAGAAGTTAGAGAAAATGTCTGTGATGGATCGACCTTCAGGCGACCAAAAATCAGCGTCATTCTCATTTGATATTGAACGTCAAAGCGGAAATGACGTTCTGAAAATCAATGACCTTTCTGTCGGCTACGACAAACAAAAACCGTTATTTTCTAATCTTACGATGAGTATTAATCGTGGCGAAAGCGTCGCTCTAATTGGTCCTAATGGTATTGGCAAATCAACATTGCTTAAGGCAATCACAAAGGAAGTCGCTAAGCTAGACGGTACAATTACTTATGGAAGCAATGTCACGATTGGTTATTATGACCAGGAACAGACAAAGCTTGACTCTAATAAACAAGTTTTACACGAACTGTGGGACGAATACCCACTCACACCAGAGAAAGAGATTCGAACCGTTCTTGGAAACTTCTTATTCAGTGGTGATGATGTCTTAAAAATTGTTTCCGATCTAAGCGGAGGAGAAAAAGCGCGTCTAGCCCTCGCCAAGCTTATGATGAAAAAAGCTAATTTCTTAATTTTTGATGAACCGACAAACCACCTAGACCTTGATAGCAAAGAAGTGCTAGAAGCTGCCTTAATTGACTACCCAGGAACACTCCTATTTGTCTCACATGACCGTTATTTCTTAAACCGCTTGGCAACCCATATTGTGGAGTTAACAGAGGATGGGCTAACTGACTATATCGGTGATTATGATTATTATTTGGTGAAAAAAGACGAACAAAGGCAACGTGAAGAATTACACGCCAAAGAAGTCGAAAAGCAAACAGCTCCTTCAACAAAAAGCGATAAAATAAACTTCCAGCTTGATAAAGAAGCAAAAAAGCGCGAAAGACAACGAATTCGTCGAATCGAAGAGATTGAGAAAACAATTGAACAGTTAGAGGAAGAAGTCGCAGAACACGAAGAGACGTTGTGTGAACCGGAGATTTTTCAAGATCATGAGCGTTTACAGGAACTGCAACAAGCAATTGATGAGAAGAAGGCAGAATTAGATAAGCTCATGGATGAATGGGAGACTTTACAAGAGGAGTAAAGAAACAATCTCATATTAAAAGCCCCTCATCTAAAAGGTAAATCGTTACCTTCTAGGTGCGGGGCCTTTTTTCTCTGTCTAAAAGCCAATAATAACTTGCTGACACAATCACAAACATGGATGTCGCCGCTGCGACAACCCCAGAATCATTTAAAGCGAGCAAGGCAACAGACGCAACGATCCCCGCTTGAATGATATCTTTTTGAGGACGTTCAGTGAACATTCGCTTTTGCCGCCAAAGCAAAAGACCAATGAGTAAATAGCTACACACAAATAACTGTGTCCAATTTGAGAACTTAAAGATCTTCCAATTCATCGCAAGCTTTCTCTCCATGACTTCAATGATATAACGAATATCACCATTTAAAAGTCTCTCAAATGCGTAGCCGATATGAGTCTGGTCCCCTTTGGATTGGAAGCCATATAAAACGAACAGTAGCACCATTAATATCACTACCCCGTATAAAATCATGCGCTTCCAATGAACCCGCAAACCAAGTAAACGAAAGAATAGATACCCAAAAGCAATTCCAGTCGCTAACGTTGCTCCTGCATTTGTTCCCAAGTAGGGGGCTCCGAGAATATAAAGCTGCACCAAACAAACCACTGTAACAATCGATAACGTCAGCCACTTTTTCGCCATATACACAAACGGCATAACAACTAGTAAACCTGCAACGATATAAATTCCTGCATACTCATTGCCCATTCCATAATAACGAGCACCTATGATTGGATCATATCCTAAATATGACCGCTGAATCAGACTCGAACCAAGGACCTGATCAACAGAGATCATAAAAAATAAAAGTGTTCCTACCACTGCGAACGGATGCTTTAAATAGCGAACACAAGCATAACCAATCGCTACCGAAGTGAAAGATAACAACCAAAAGTAAAAGCCAGGGTCAATCCTTTTTAATAAATGGGGTGTCACTAAAAACCATAATGGTGAACTAACCCCTGCCACTAGCAGTACTTTCGCAGCAAACTTCCACGTTTCATTCTCTCGTTTTCTCCACAAAACTACACTAATGCCAATGAGTAAGATGACCAAGAGCGTAATATAACTAGATAAAACGACACCACGCGTCTGGAAAATCGTAAAAATCCATGCGACATGATCCAAGACTTCACTGGCTGTGTATAACTCTGTGTCGACTCGTTTCACCGGTTGTCCTAGCATCACCTGCGGGTGCTCAATCGCAAAGAAATCAAGTATCGTTGGAGCGATATCCATATTACTCACAACATGATCCTGACGTGTCGTTTGCGAACGAATAACCCACTGCGATTTCTGCGCATCACTTTTCCACAACCAAAGCGGAGCCAACCTCTCTCTTGCATTATAGGCGTCTTGATTCATCATCGGTGATAACATCATCACTTGACGTGAGCCCTCACCATCGATAAGCTCTTTCAACAGTGACTCAAGCGCTAACAAGTTCTGCTCGTATTGCTGTTGATAATGTTCTTTGGTCATCACTAATTTTTCGGCAAATAAACGCTCAAGATCGCCCCATTCAATCACCAGGAAGCTACGCGAGGCTTTACTCTCTACTTGATTAACCTCATTAATAATTGCACCAACATCCATCTCAACCCCACTTGGAGCCTCGATACTTTCTTTTACGCCTACGGTTAGATCTCCCTGTGATTCTCCGATTTTATCTAATGTAAATAATGATCCATACCTACGCTTTTCATCACTTGTATCACTATGACCAATCACAAACCGATCAACATTTTCACGTTTTAACAGCTCTCCTAGTAAGCCAATCTCAGCTTGATATGTCGTTTCTTGATTCTTTTCCACAAGCTTGTGGAAAAAAGGGTGTACGATAGAGGACCTTGGCCAATCACCCGTCCACTGTACATACCGCTCTTCCACCGGTCGCTGTTGAAAATGTTCACCTTGTTCATATGCATTCCACCCTTTTACGCCCAAGCCACGAATGCCACTACTCAATGAAACCGCGCTATTTAAATAGGAATAATCACCATCAGGGCGGATATTCACACCTGCTACCCCGCCGTGATGCCATAACTCCGTTGCTTCTCCACTTGTTAACAGCCATTCAATTTCTTGAAACGATAACCCAGGAACTAAAACTAAAATTAAACTTTCATTTGTGGATTGTGCATAATTTTTTTCCAAAGGTAAACAGATAAAGATAACCATGATCAGAAAATAGATCTTTTTCAACAAATTGCTCTCCTTTATTCGACGAATTTATTTAAAATTTTCTGACATATCCACAATATCCACATAGTTACTAACAGGCTGTGTACTTATTTATTAAGACTCCTACTATTTATCCCCACTATCCACTAAGTTATCCACATTTTATTTATAAACAGTAAAAAGTCCGTTGTTTTAGTCTTTCAACAGAAATATCCACAGTCTTAACAACTTGTTAGTAACTTTTTTCCACATAAGTCTTATCTTAATAAAAATAAAAAAATCTCTTCTCCATCTTTTACGATAGAAAAGAGATTTAAACCCAATACTTAACATGCGTGTCCAAAACAGAAGACAAAAAGAACCGATCGGCTAAAGTCGCAGAGGCAGTACAAGAACAAGCCTTCGAAGAATTTCGATAGTTATCTTACCGGACTTGTTGAACCTCCTCTTAACGTTCTAAATCTAATCCTGGGTTCCCATTTAACCTAAAATCAGCGTAATTCCCTTTTGCTAATTCAATGCTCGCTGCGGCTGCGATCATTGCGGCATTATCCGTACAGAGCGATAGCGGAGGGATGATCAAGTCTACATCATTATCGGCAAACGTTTTTTCTAGCTGTTCACGTAAACCTTTATTTGCAGCTACCCCTCCAGCTACAAGCAGTTGTTTAGCCTGATATTCTTCAACTGCTCGTTTTGTCTTTCCAACAAGTACATCAATAACACTTGCTTGAAAACTCGCAGCAAGATCTTCTGGTTTGATCTGCTCTCCGCGCTGACGAGCATTATGTAGCGTATTAATAACCGCTGATTTTAATCCACTAAAACTAAAATCAAATGAATCTGGCTCTAACCAAGCACGAGGCAAATCGAGTGTCGGCTCTCCTTTATGAGCAAGTCTGTCAATCTGCGGTCCACCAGGGTATGGCAAATCGAGTGTACGCGCGACTTTGTCATACGCTTCACCGACTGCGTCATCTCTCGTTTCACCAATCACTTCGTATGATCCATGGCCTTCCATATAAACTAATTCCGTATGGCCACCAGACACAACCAAGGAAACGAGTGGAAACTGAAGTTCTCGCACGAGTCGGTTGGCATAAATGTGCCCAGCAATATGATGGACACCAATTAAGGGAAGGTCATGCGCAAAAGCGATTGCCTTAGCTGCACTGACACCGATAAGCAATGCCCCAACTAATCCAGGTCCTTCTGTCACTGCTATCGCAGCTAAATCTGTAAACGACACTTCCGCTTCATCCATCGCCGTTTCAATAATTGCCGTCATTTGCTCGACGTGATGGCGTGATGCTACTTCAGGCACGACCCCACCAAATCGTTTATGACTTTCAATTTGTGAAGAAACGACATTTGCTATAATTTCTGTTCCATTTTTGACAACCGCTACCGCTGTTTCATCACAGCTCGTTTCGATTGCTAGTATTAGTTCATCCTGCTTCGTTTCCATTTAACATCACCCACATTATTAACGCATCTTCTAAATTGTCTGTGTAATACTTTTTGCGAATCCCACCCGATTGAAACCCTAATTTTTCATATAATTGCTTAGCAATTTCATTAGAGACACGAACTTCTAACGTCATTTTTTTTGCTCCAAATGTTTTCGCTAAATCTAATGCATGAATAAGTAGTATTTCACCGAATTTTTTTCCCCGATAGTTTGAGTGAATGGCAATATTGGTAATATGAGCTTCATCAATAACGACCCAGACACCACAATAACCAACAACCTTACCATCAACTTCAACGACTAAATAGTGCGCAAATTGATTGTTCGTTAGTTCATTCTGAAACGCTTCCCTACTCCAAGGTACGGGAAAGGCGTCTTGTTCAACAACTATAACGTCTTCAATATCTTCGACAGACATAAGTCGAATCGTACACTTCTCCTCCATCGTTAGTCAACCTTACCTTGTTGAGATTCAAGCCATTTTGCCTCTGCTTCTGCTAGACGGAGATATTCTGGTACAAATTCATGGACATTGTCTATCGCATCACGGCTAATCCCTATCAAAGCTAATTCGCTTGGACGCGGGTTATGCTGACTACCTGAAGCAAACACTGCTTTTGTCTGTAATTGCTCTTCAATTAACTGCTGGTGTAGAGGAAGATCATTGCCAATAAACAAGACTTCATCCTTTTGCTGCTTGAGCATCTCAAGCCAGTCGGTTAATTGAATAATACGGTCATTTTCAATATTCTCTACTTGACCTTGATTCGATTTGTAGAGCCCAGTATAAACTTGTCCACGTCGAGCATCAAATAATGGTGAGATCACACCATTAAAATATCGTCCATTTTGGGCAAGGACCTCTAAGCTAGAAACACCGACTAACGGTATGTTTAAGGACCAAGCCATTGTCTTTGCCGTTGTTACACCGATCCGCACGCCTGTGTATGAACCAGGGCCATTTGCAACAATAATCCGATCTAATTCTTTCGGTTGCATATTTACTTCCTTCATCAAATCGGAGATCGCAGGCATTAACCGAATCGAATGGTTCTTTTTTAAATTCGTAATCACCTCTCCTAATATACGATCATCCTCTGTAACCGCCACACCCATGACTAAATTAGATGTATCAATTGTCAGTGCTTTCATTTTTTTGTAACTCCTTACACAACGTAATATAACGGTCCCCATACGGTATAAAAGTTAGCTGGCGTTGTTGCTCACCGCGGTGATGGATTTCAATGGCCAATCGGTTCTCTGGCAATTGCTCCTCAATCAAACTTGCCCATTCAACCACCGTAACACCTTCGCCATGGAAATATTCCTCAAAGCCAAGATCCTCGTCACTACCTTCTAACCGGTAAACATCCATATGATATAACGGTAACCGCCCCTTGTACTCTTTTATAATTGTAAACGTCGGGCTGTTAACTACCCTTTTAATACCTAACCCTTTGGCAAGGCCCTTTGTAAAGCTCGTTTTCCCTGCACCTAGGTCTCCTTCTAATGTTAGCACATCGCCCGGAGCTAATAAGCCTGCGAGCCTTTCTGCAAGTGTAAGTGTTTCTTCCGGAGAATTGGTTTCAATCGTTAGTTTTTCCATTTAAATCTCACCTTACTATTTTATCGATTAAAATGATTATACCCGCTTTTTTCTAAAGGAATGATATTGTCGGCTACTTTTATGTATGCTTTGGATTCACCATCATAAACTTCACCAATTCGTGAAACAGTGATTCCAGCTTGCCCGAACTTTTGTGTTAATTGAGGCCAATCAGATTTCGCTACAGTACCAATTAACTGAAAGTCCTCGCCACCAAACAGCCCATATGTATCGATCTGCTTTTGGCTATATATATGTAGTTGCGATGCAAATGGGATCTTCTCACGATCAATTACTATTTTAACATGACTAGCTTCAGCAATCTCATTAACTTCACTTGCAATTCCATCACTAATATCATTTAGCGAAAGCCGTAAACCACTCTCAGCTAAAACCCGTCCCGCTTTCACCTGAGGTAACGGCCTTTGATGAGCATCAACTAATTTTTGTTCATTTTCAGTAAATAAGTGTGTATGTCCAAATTGTAATAACAATTCAAGCCCAGCTGCTGATGCACCGACATCCCCTGTGACAAAAGCGATATCACCTGGTTTCGCATTTTCTCGCAATAAGTGTCGACCTTTTTCAACTCGTCCAAGCACAGTAACCGATATGACAAGGCGGTCACTTGTTGAAACCGTATCACCACCGATTACATCCATCTTATATGTTGACGCTAACGCTGTCATCCCCTGATAGATCTCATATACTTCCTCATCCTTCCACGTTGGCGGAATCGCGATTGAAACAACATAATATGTAGGGATCCCCCCCATCGCAGCAACATCACTAACATTTGCTGCTAATGCTTTATATCCAATATTCCATGGTGGCATTGTTTTACGGTTAAAATGTACGTCTTCAACCATTGTATCAACACATACGATTTCTTCATAATCACTACTCCCACGAAAAAGAGCGGCATCGTCACCAATTCCTTTCACTAATGACGACTGATTCGTTTGCTTAGGTGTAATATTCTTTATAAATTGAAATTCGTCCTCCATATAAACAACACCTTTACGTCTAAAATGAATGATGTAGATGTGTAAAAAAACCTTAGGATATCACGATCCTAAGGACGATTAACTGTAACAGTTTACCCTATTTTCAAAAAACTTATTTACACATAAAAAAAGCGAAACATCTATGTTTCGTTACTAAATGGCGGACCCGACCGGATTTGAACCGGCGATCTCCTGCGTGACAGGCAGGCATGTTAACCCCTACACCACGGGTCCCTATACAGTTACTAACTGATTAAGTAGTTGGTTGCGGGGGGAGGATTTGAACCTCCGACCTCCGGGTTATGAGCCCGACGAGCTACCAGACTGCTCTACCCCGCGATAATGTGAAAAGTTATTTACTGTTTATCATCACATTTATTAATATACCATATAAACAAATCGGTTGCAAGGTTTCTCAAAAATTCACCAACATTTTTTCTTTCTCTTAATGAATCACAAGATTGCGTTTTACTTCTAAACCATGTTTTATTATCATAGAACAAAAGGAGTTGATATAAATGGGCAAATGTAACATTGACCACAGTCTAGAAGACGTTAAAAAGAAACTTGATGAACAATCAAGCTTTTTACCAGCAGATATCAAGAAAGAATTTACTACTTATCTTGAGCAAGAACGAACACAAGAACAACTAAATGAAGCGTTCCATTTGTTAAAAAAGTATGACTTAGCTGAGGAAAAAGAACGCAACGATCGTAATGAAAAGATGGCTACTCTTTTTAGCCAAGCTTAACCCTCTTCTAATGAAGGCATCACTTAGGCGACCTTTCAATGGGTCGCCTTGCAGAAATAACACTTCTTTTCGAGTGGGAAAGAATAGTTCCTAAAGTATTATTCCTCCTCAAGCTCCTCAAGCGGCAATACCATGACCTCGTCGCTATTTTCCTCAGAAAATGCACTAACAGAACCTTCTGACTCATTAACATTTTTTAACCAAACAGGGACGCCATGGTAAGTGACTGTAATTTCTTTTGGAGAAGAAATAATTTGCTTTGCTCGATTTGGTTCCATGGGTAAAGGCTCCTTTTTATCCAAGATTTATTTCAATGGTAGTATTTGCTCTTACAGGGTTTTTATACAAAACATATAAATTAAAAACAAAAAAAGCACACTCCGATTGGAATGTACTTTAACAGTTTGGCAACGTCCTACTCTCACAGGGGTAAACCCCCAATTACCATCGGCGCAAAAGAGCTTAACGGTCGTGTTCGGCATGGGAACGAGTGTGACCTCTTTGCTATCGTCACCAAACCAATAAAATAAACACCCTCTACAAACTAGTATAATAGTAAGCAGATAGAGATGTTTTTAATCAGTTTGAATTATGGTGGGCCTAAGTGGACTCGAACCACCGACCTCACGCTTATCAGGCGTGCGCTCTAACCAGCTGAGCTATAGGCCCATATTATTAATAAATAATTTTATAAGTTTGGAGCGGGTGATGAGAATCGAACTCACGACCAGAGCTTGGAAGGCTCTTGTTTTACCACTAAACTACACCCGCAATGGTCGGGAAGACAGGATTTGAACCTGCGACCCCTTGGTCCCAAACCAAGTGCTCTGCCAAGCTGAGCTACTTCCCGTTTCTAAAGTATATAAACTGCGAATCTCTTCGTCAGTTGCACTCAATCAAATCCTCATGTACCCTTGTACAATCCGGTTTTCTTTCGTTTACTTCCTCGATCTTCTTGTTTCTCTACTTTAGAAGATCATAAACTGCGAATCTCTTCGTCAGTTGCACTCAATCAAATCCTCATGTACCCTTGTACAATCCGGTTTTCTTTCGCTTACTTCCTTGACCTTCTTGTTTCTCTACTTTAGAACATTATAAACTGTGAATCTCTTCGCTAGATTTTATGCAAAAATCATTTTGTTAACATAAAAATGGCGCGCCCGAGAGGAGTCGAACCCCTAACCTTCTGATCCGTAGTCAGACGCTCTATCCAATTGAGCTACGGGCGCATTTTTAAAATTATAAATGAATTATGGTGCTACTTGCTTCGAAGATCATTCAGGGCTTGCTCCTGCGTCTACGAGTTTATTCAATGATGCGGATTCCTCGTCGCATGTTAGCATAGGAGTTTAATCACATGCTCCTGCGCCGCTAACGCTTGCTCGTCGCAAACTTGCTTCGAAGATCATTCAGGTAGTAAGTTTGGTGCGGTCGAGAGGACTCGAACCTCCACGGGGTTGCCCCCACTAGCCCCTCAAGCTAGCGCGTCTGCCATTCCGCCACGACCGCTTCTTTTATATAAAATGGTGCGGGTGAAGGGAGTCGAACCCCCACGTCATAAGACACTAGATCCTAAGTCTAGCGCGTCTGCCAATTCCGCCACACCCGCAATTATTCTTTTAAATGTAAAAATGGCGGTCCGGACGGGACTCGAACCCGCGACCTCCTGCGTGACAGGCAGGCATTCTAACCAACTGAACTAC
>NZ_JAHPIV010000019.1 GCF_019039105.1 Desertibacillus haloalkaliphilus
TAGCTCAAAAATAATAATTGACGAGATATCATGTATCTCTTTTTCGCTTGGCTTTTTGTTCAGTTTTCAAAGAACAACCATGTCGTGTTGACGACAATTAACAATTTACCATAACTAGTATGAGATGTCAAATTGTTTTTAATAATTTTTTTTGATTGAATGAACTATTTGTCAATCATCCTATCAACAAGCTTGACCAAAGTCAACTTTTATTATACATACTATTTTAAGTTAATACGATTTTTTGTCGTATTTATAACGGATATATTTTGCGCAATCTTTCGGTGATGCAACACGACGGTAAATCCCAAACGTAATCTGATACTTCTCTTCCATTGCTCGCTTGACTACATCATCGATTCTCGGATCCGTTAAATCTAATAACAGTTCCTCCATCTCCTTCTTTAACAAATACTCAATCTCTTGCGCCTCTTTATGATTCAAAAGAAATCCTAGCACATTCATCACCCCTTGACATTATCTTAAAAAAGTAACTCCTATGATTATTTTCCACAATGTCCAATTTTATTCATATACATTTTCCCTGTGCATAAAGTTATCTTAGAGGATTTGGACAGGGAGGTTACTTATGAAATTTATTTGGGTTTGGAATGGGAAAAAGATAAAACAGCTATCAATTATTCTTATTGCCGCCTTTTTTACCGCAGGATTACTTTACGTCGAGCGCGATCAATTGATGGTCTTCTCTACTTCAGAAGGCCCACAGGCATTTTACAAAGCTGATATTGAAGAAAAAAAAATTGCTCTTACCTTCAACATTAGTTGGGGAGATAATCGAACACTTCCAATTTTAGATGTATTAAAGGATCGAGACGTAGAAAACACAACTTTTTTCCTTTCAGGTGCATGGGCTGAACGGCACCCTGATGTCGTTGAACGCATCGTAGAGGATGGCCATGAAGTTGGAAATCACGGGTTTCAGTATAAAGACTATCCTGGATGGGATGATCAGAAAATCCGCCGTGACATACGTACAAGTCATGACATTCTATCTGAAATGATTGATGATAATCCGACATTACTACGGCCACCAAACGGAAATTTTGATAAGGATGTTTTAAACCTTGCCGATGCCGAAGGATATACAATTGCACACTGGAGCATAGATTCTAAAGATTACACAAATCCCGGTGTTGATCAAATTGTTGACAATGTTTTACAACAGGTCGATCCTGGTGAAGTCATTTTAATGCATGCATCTGACTCAGTAAAACAGACACATAAAGCTCTACCAATTATCATTGATCAACTCAAAAATGAAGGATATGAGTTCGTTACGATAAGCGAATTAATTGCAAGTACAGACACAAAAACTGAAGAAATCGACTAAAAAAAGAAGGTTGATCTTCTATTAAAGATCAACCTTCTTTCTGATTAACTCCAGTTAAACGATGTAAAATTAAAAGTTGCCATGTATTTGCTGCAAGCAATGGCGCAAAATATAACCATAGCCACTTAGGGTCATTAACTGTAAGTGCAGGCACCCATTCAACCGTTGTGATTACGATGATAAAAAACAACGCGGGAATAAAGGCTCCTTGATGAGTATCTTTACTTTTCAAGTAAGCAACAATCAAACCATAAATCAATAAAAAGGCAGGTGTAATCATATAGCCAAAGATTGTCTCAGTTTCAGTGGCAAAGGCTACATAACGAAAATATACTAAATCAAAAATCACAAATGCGATAAGTAAAACTTGTACACGATTCCAGAGTCTATGCGACTTAAAAAGACCTAACGCTAAACGATGAACGGTTAAATAGGCGAAGAAGCCCATCTGACTAATTAAACTAAACGTTGCACTAATTCCAAGCAACCAGATCAGTCCAACAAAGAAATTCATAAAACCTTCGCCTGTATAGGTCGACCAGTCAATCACAAGTCCGACAATAACCCCACTTATTGAACCAACTAAAAGTGTTGAAAAAAATAAATAAACAACTTTACGACTATTCACGTTGTTGTTCCTCCAAAATTATTACTTTATTGCAATTTCGATTGTACCAATGACAGCTCTAAAAAGCTAGGCACAGTCAGTCGCAATGTATAATTTTTCGCTAAATATTTCATATTAATGACAAAATGGTTGAAAGGAGCAGAGGGTATGCGAAAAATTGTGAAACTGCTCATCATTTCTACTTTATTCTCAGTAATTGTCGGGTGTGCCGCAGCAGATGATGGAGGGAATAACGGCTCACCAGATTATGAAAGCACGAAAAATATGATGGTTGATATGTTGAAAACTGATGATGGAAAGCAGGCAGTTCAAGAGGTTATTAGTGATGAAGAGGTACAAAAAGAATTGATTATGGATCAAGCCCTTGTAAAACAAACGATCCAAGACACATTAACATCTGAAGAGGGAAAGCAATTTTGGCAAGAAACGATGCAAGATCCTGAATTTGCAAAAACATTTGCTGAAACAATTCAAGAAGAAAATGAACGTTTGTTAAAATCACTTATGAAAGATCCTGAATACCAAGCAATGATGACCGACATTCTAAAAGCACCAGAGATGGAAGAAGAATTTTTAGAGATTATGAAGACAAAAGAATATCGCCAACAAGTTATGACTGTCATGTCAGACGCCTTCGAAAGTCCATTTTTCACCGCCAAAGTTAATGAAATTCTTTCAAAAGTAGCTGAGGAACAAATGAAAAAAGAGGACGAAGGAGGAGAAGGCGAAGGTAGCGGTGACGGTGGAGGTGGCGGCAGTTAAAGCAAAAGCTCCTCAAATGAGGAGCTTTTTTCTTATTTCTGGTCTTTTTCTATAATTCGTTCTGCAATCTGACTATAAATTTGACCAATTGGGTGTTCCTTACCATAAACGGATGGAGCAAAATCCTTTTCATCAATTTCTGGTTGTCCTAATGGTATTTGGCCAAGTACTTCTGTTTTCAACTCTTCTGAAAGCCGCTCACCGCCACCTTGTCCGAACACATATTCACGTTCTCCAGTAAGCTTGCTTTCAAAGTATGACATATTCTCAACGACACCTAGGATTTCATGGTGTGTCTTAATCGCCATTGCTCCTGCTCTAGCCGCTACAAATGCAGCTGTTGCATGTGGTGTCGTCACAATGATCTCCTTGCTGTGCGGAAGCATCGTATGAATATCTAACGCAACATCTCCAGTTCCCGGTGGAAGGTCAAGGATTAAGTAATCTAATTCTCCCCACTCTACTTCACTAAAAAAGTTATTTAACATTTTACCTAGCATCGGACCACGCCAAATAACTGGAGCATTATCTTCGACAAAGAAGCCCATAGAAATAACCTTAACACCAAATCGCTCTACAGGGTGAATTCGTTCTCCGACCACTTTAGGGCGCTCTTCAATCCCCATCATATCCGGTACACTGAAACCATAAATGTCAGCGTCAATAATACCGACCTTCTTCCCAAGGCGGGCAAGCGTTGTCGCTAAGTTCACTGACACTGTTGACTTACCAACACCACCCTTACCACTCGTTACAGCGATAAAGGTTGTTTTTGTCCCTTCAGATAGTAACGAATCTCCTCCAGGTTGTGACTGAGTATCGGCACCACCATGCTTTTTCACTTCTTCATCTGATAATTGTTCAAAGCGTAATCCAACAGACTCAGCCCCCGCTCCTTTAACAGCGTTTACAATTTGCTGTTGAAGCTGCATTTGCTCTGGTGTTCCTGTTCTTGCTAATGCGATCTTCACGCTGACATTGCTGTCTTTAATTTTCATCTCACGAATGCCATCAGTTTCAACAATGCTTTTATTTAAATCGGGGTCGATTACGTCCTTTAACGCATCCAAAACTTGTCCTTCAGTTAACATCTAGACACCATCCTTTGTCAATTCAATTACATCCCTAGTATAGCATAACATGATGTTTGAATACTTTAGGAAGTCTTTGAATTCAACGTAAAATTATGAGGATGGTATAGGTTCATCGGTATGATAGCGTAAAATCCCCTGATAAATCGAGGCGGCAACTTTTTGCTGATATTCGGTCGTTTCCAGCAATTCTGCTTCACTTGGGTTCGATAAAAAGCCAACTTCAATAAGTACCCCAGGTATTTGGGCTCGTTTTAATAAGTAGACACTTCCAATTGGCTTTGCGGAGCGATTTGTATTTTCTAGGTTTCGTCTAATCTCGTCTTGTACAAATTTTGCCAAAGGTTCATTCTCTTCTATCGCTCGATTATAGAAGGTCTGTGCACCTCTCCATTTCGGTGAAGGTATCGCATTAAGATGGACACTAACGAACATATCACCATCCGACTCATTCACTAATTGAACACGTCGTTTTAAATCTTGGACTTTACGATTGCGGATCCCTTGCAAATCTCCATCAGCAAGGTCTTGGTCTTCCTCTCTGGTCATTAACACCAATGCCCCTGCTTCCTGTAAATAATCACGTAATTGAAGACTAATATCCAATGTAACATCCTTTTCTAGTAGACCACTTTTAGATACTGCCCCCCCATCAACACCACCGTGGCCAGGATCCAAAATAATCACTTTACCCGATAACGGTAAGCGCCATGTAGACCAAGAATCATTACTTAAAAACTGATATTGTATAATGAATAACAAGGTGACAACCCCGAGAGCAAAAGCTCCACCTTTCAGCCACTTCTCCATCTCTTCCCCTCCTATATAGCTTCTAATTATATATATAGGGACAAGGGGAATTTTATGAAATGAATTTAATGAAGGCGGAGCCTATATCTTTTTTCACCCTCACTAAAGCCTTTTTCCCACCAGTGATACACATACGTCTCAACAGCGACAAATAGCGAATCCGCAACAAAATCTGCTTGATATGTCCACCCTTGTAATAGCTCAAACAGTGAACTAATTAACTCATGAATATCAGGAAAACACCGCTTCCGCACCTGATTCATCGTTTCACCGTAATAACCAAAACGGCTAAATTCAGCACCTAATAAATAGGCATCAATCGCTATATCAATACATGGATCTTCTAAGAATGGATGACGTAAGTATTGGGTTGGAAATAAATATTTAAAATGCTCTTTCACGCCTTCACTTATTTCTTTTAATGACAACTCTCGGAGGACTTTCCGTTCAAATAACCAACGCTTCTTTCTTTGCTTCTCCGCAAACGTTGTAATAACTGTCATCCCTACTCACCTCTTCCTTTTTTCGTTTAGTATCAAGCAAATATTCCAACCTCATGCAATGGAAATACTGTTGAAACTAACCAGTAAAGGGAGCTCAAGATTTTTAGGTGGGGCAGTATACAAAGTGCAGATGTAAAGGTACAGAAAAATTTTAAAGAGGATAGGACAACAGGTTCGTTTTTACCTTTTGTCCCATCCTCAATCTTTCCAAGTATACTATTATCCCTTTAATATTTCATATTGGCGAATCACTTCTTTTGTAATTTCACTATCTTCGTTAAGGTTACTTACAGACTTCAAGACAGCTGCTACTCCGTTCTCCTCAATCATCCCCTGCAGCTCAACTGCTTGCTTATCCTCAGGGTCATCAAACATTAGTGCAGCAGCAATCGCCTTGGCTAAATTTGAATAGGATAGCCCTTCTTTGTATGCCTCTGTTATTGGACGAACCAATCTGTCTTCAGGCCCTAACTTACGAATTGGTGCTCTTCCTACTCTCGTTACACTATCATTCAAATAAGGGTTTTTAAAGCGGTCAATGTTCTTATTAATATAAGATAAATGCTCTACTTCATCCATTGCATAGCGTTTAATTAAATAAGCACCCGTCTCCTTAAGAGTCTCTTCGACCTGATTTGCAATCTCTGGATCTGCTAACGTTTTATCTATCGTTTCCTTACCTTCAATGTATCCGAGGTAAGCAATAACTGCGTGACCCGTGTTTACAGTAAATAATTTTCGTTCAATAAACGGGGCAAGATCCTCAACAATTTTCATGCCTTTGACAGGAGGAATACTTTCCTTCGTTTCTACAACCCATTCATAGTAAGGCTCAACTAACACATCTAGTGAATCTTGATTTTGAATTGGCACAATACGATCAACAGCGGAATTAAAGAAGTAGACCCTTCCTTCCAATAATCCCTTTATTTCTTCGTTTAGATGATCTAATATATGCTTCTTTAAAATGTCAGTTGCTCCGATTTGATTTTCACATGCAATCACATATAGCTTTTCTTCGGTTTTAACAACGCGCTCCGCTATCCCACGAGCAATTAATGGTGCAATTCGTGGCAAAATGTCTGGACCAATAGCTGTCGTTACGTAAGTTGCGTCTTGAATCGTTTTTACTACCTCATTCTCTTGGGTCATATTATTTAATCCAGACACATGATCAACCTGCATTACCTCTTCCTGTTCAGTCGCTAATTTTACTTGATAACTGTTTTCCTCATTTAATTTGTTAATGATCTGTTCGGCTATATCAATAAATGTTACATGATAGTTAGACTGAGAAAATAATGCTCCTATAAAACCTCTACCTATGTTTCCTGCTCCAAAGTGGACGGTTTGCTTCAACATCATCATTCCTTTATCAAGTTATTTTGTAGGTAATCTAAAAACAAATCTTCCAACTTCTTTCGTATCATTGCTTTGTTTGAAGATGAATATATGATCATCGTCGCATCACTTTCAATCAAGCTTGTACTGATGATACTAAGTATTTCCTTTTCTCTACTACTCATGCTCTTAGGTGCCAACATGAGAAGAACCGTTTTCATTTGTATTTTCTCTCCATCCATCCCTTTAATTGTACTAGGCTGACCTAAATGAGCAACTTGGAATAGTAGTTCCTGAACACTTTCATCACTACAATGATACAGACCCATATTTGTGTTGGGTATACCTAGACCACCTTTGCGCTCTCTTTCCTCTAACTGCTTAATCACAGCATCCGTATTTTTAACTAAACCAACTTCTTCAGCTTCTCCGACCATGTCTCTTAGAACCTTCCAGTGGTCCCGAGCATCAGGTAATCGATAAACCCTTAGATTATTTAGAATCGCGTCCATACTCGAATGAACATCTTTAATTTCTTGCAACAGGTCATTTACATTTAACTGGTTTCTTCTCGTTACGGCCTCCTGCGGTTTCTCAGGGTTTAAATATTGTTTTTTGCTTGTTACACTCTCTAAGTTCGTCTGTAAATAATTTCGAATAAAACCGATATCTTTTTCACTTAACAACGGGCTTACAAGAATATAATCAACATCTGTAAATGGAAGTCGAATCGTTGAAATGACAATATCATATTCATTAAGATTTGCAGATTGAAAATCTTTAATCGACAAAATATCGATAGCAGCAATCTCGACTAACTCTTTCTTGATACGGCTAGCGAGCATTTTAGAGGCTCCAATGCCTGTAGGACAAACAACCACAGCCTTGATCCTCACGTTCTCTTCATTCATTAGCAGAGCCGAACCAAAATGAAGAACGATAAAAGCAACTTCCTCGTCTGGAAAGCTAATGTCCGTAAACTCCTTTTCGAGACTTTGTCTTACTGCTATAAATAAAACAGGATACTTCTTTTTGATTTCTTCTGTTAAAGGGTTAAACAAATCCATCTTCTGTTTTAAGCGGAAGATCGAAGGCTCCATATGTGCCAATAAGCCTTGATACAAAGAAAAATCATCCGATAAATCGACAAGAAGCTTGGATGAGACATCCTGGATAACATTTTGAATCATCCGGCTTAGTAATATACTGTCATAATATACGACATCTTCTACACCGACCTTCGAACCTGATAATATCATGGTCAAGAAAGCGATATCGCTATCAATGATCTCAACCGATAGTTTTTCTTGCAGCTTCTCACAAATCATTTCCATTAACTTATGTTCATAGGTACGCTCTTCGTCTGATTGCGGTTTGTTCTCCAAGTCAAAATTGTTCTCCGTTCGCTGAATGGCTATACAAATATGTACAATAAGTCCTACATAATCACTATCAATTAGTTTGAGTTGTCCCTTGTTCAGCCTTTGACTAACAACTTGATCAACGACAGCTAGGTATTGTGGAGAAAAATAACCTAACACTTGTTCAGCAATTTGATCTCCTTTTTGCATCAAATATAAGCTTTCAATTAAATCCTCATAAAAGTAGACTAAAAAATAGCTAGCAAGAGCATGGCGTTTGTTAGCTTCAGTTCCTATTAGCTCTATTCCTACCCCTCTTTTTCTCGTAAGGATAATTGAAGAATGACTCAACCAACCTGCCAAATCATCCATATAAGTCGTTAACGTTGCTGAGCTAATTCCTAACTGATTCGCAAGCACTTGCTTTTTAAACGTAGGCCCTTCATGAAATAAGATTAGTAACAAACTCAACTTTCTTTTTTCAGGGCTTTCATCTGTTGGACTAACACCCGTTAAATGTTGCATTAATCTATAAATATGTTCATTTTTGCCTTTAATAAAGTATCGATCATGATCGGTACGTTCTAGCGTTAACTCAAATTGTCTTAAAACCTTATCAACAGATTTTAAATCCCTTTGAATTGTTCTCACACTAACGTTTAAGAATGAAGCTAGAGTGTGAACGGTATGGTTTTTTGACGTTCGAACAATTAAATCGATGATAGCCTTTTCCCTTGACGTAATAAACATTCTTTCCACTCATTTCTTTTATAAGCGCTTTTATTACATTAGAAAACCGTGTAAAAAGAAGAACAGAAAGGCAGGAGTCCCCGCCTTTCTTATTTGTTTGTTTATTTACTATTGATGATATCCTTTAATTCTTTTGCGGTTTTAGCTTGTACCATTTGATCTACATTCTCTTGTTCTGAACAAATGACTGCGATTCCTGAAAGGATCTCTAAGTGTGTTCCATCTTTTCCAGCAATTCCGAAGATCATTTTGGCTTTTTCCCCGTTAAATTCTACTCCATTTGGTACTTGAATAACTGTAAAACCAGATTTGATCACGGCTTTTTTCGCCTCTTCAGTCCCATGTGGAATTGCTACATTATTGCCCATGTAAGTTGTTGTAATTCCCTCTCGTTCAATCATTGCATCAACATAGCTATCTTCTACGTATCCAGCCTTAACTAACGCTTCTCCCGCAAATCGGATCGCTTCTTCTTTTGTAGCAAACTCCTGACCGATAAAGATGTTCTCCTCTAGCAATAGATCATCATCTTCATCCATGTTTGGTTCGACATCAACTGCATCTTTCTCAGATTCCTCGACAAGCTCGGCTTGTTCTTCAGTGATACCACCTTGTAGAGTTGCGATTAGTTTGTCGTATTCAGGGCTTGATAAGAAGTTATCAACTGAAATGTGGTATGCATCTGGTAGTTTGCTCGTAGCACGAGGTGTCAATTCTTCCTGAGTAATGACAACTTGAGCATCAGCTGGAAGGTTACTAATTGCTGTATTCGTAACCGATATATCCAATCCAGCTTCTTTAACCTTTTTACGAAGTAATGAAGCCCCCATCGCACTTGAACCCATACCAGCATCACATGCAAAAACAATTTTATTAACTTCTCCTGGTAGCTTTCCTGGATTCTCAGCAGATACCTGCCCAGCTACAGAGCTTTTCTTACCTTTCATTTGTTCCATCTTCTGCGCAGCTTGATTAATATCCTCGTCTTGTTTCTTGCTTGTTTTCAACACGATTGCTGAAATTATGAATGATACCGCACCTGCTACGATGACAGCTGCAAAGTTTGCTACATAAGCCATTCCTTCTGGAGGAGTGACCGCTGTAATCGCTAGGATACTTCCTGGAGATGCCGGTGCAACCAGTCCTCCACCTAATAAGACTAATGTAAAGACTCCACTCATTCCACCAGCGACAACAGAAACAAGAAGCATTGGTTTCATTAGAACATACGGGAAGTAAATCTCATGAATTCCACCAAAGAAGTGAATAATCGCTGCTCCTGGGGCTGATTGTTTAGCAGTACCTCTACCAAACAACATGAAAGCTAAAAGTACGCCTAGACCAGGTCCCGGATTTGACTCTAGCAAGAATAAAATTGACTTTCCAGCCTGCTGTACCTGCTCCAAACCGATTGGTGTTAGCACACCATGATTAATCGCGTTATTTAAAAATAAAATTTTCGCGGGTTCGATTAAAATACTCGTTAATGGCAATAACCCCGCATCAATCAGCCAGTCAACACCTGTAACAAGTACGGCTGTAAAAGCATTAACCGCCGGACCAACTCCTAAGAGCGCCAGTACGGCAAGGATACCACCAAGAATTCCAGCAGAAAAGTTGTTAACGAGCATCTCAAATCCAGACCTTACTTTTCCTTCAATCGCTTGGTCGAATTTTTTTATGACATAAGCTCCTAATGGTCCCATCACCATGGCACCTAAAAACATCGGAGTATCTGGTGCCCCAACAATGACCCCCATTGTAGCAATTGCACCAACTACTCCACCACGTTGATCATGAACAAGCTTACCGCCCGTGTAACCGATTAATAAAGGTAACAGGTAGGTAACCATTGGACCAACTAAGGCAGCAAGGGTTTCATTCGGAAAGAAACCTGTTGGAATAAATAATGCTGTAATTAATCCCCAAGCTATAAAAGCACCAATGTTCGGCAAAACCATTGAGCTCAGGAAGTTACCAAACTTCTGTACTTTAACTTTAATATTTGATTGCGCCACTTTATTTCTCCCTTTCATAAAAAATGATAATAACTAACTGTTTTAATCATAGGTTACATAATGTAACTGGTTCAACCATTATGAAAGCTAACTTTGTCGCGAATGTACTGACAAACCTATTGTTTCTCAAATGCGAGTCCCTATTCTTCTAATTCAAGAAATCAATTGTAGTCATCAGCGTTTTTTTACTCCGTGCTTTTACTTCTAGTTCCAATCTAAGGCGGCGCGAGTAAGCCAACTTTGCCGATTGTCCATCCTTGCGGCGCACTCCGTACCCTTTTCATAATAAAAAAGACCCCCAAACCAAAAGGTTTGAGAGCCTTGAAACGCCTGTATTAACGTTTTGAGAACTGAGGTGCACGACGTGCTGCTTTAAGACCGTATTTCTTACGTTCTTTCGCACGAGCATCACGTGTTAAGAAACCAGCGCTCTTTAGTGCTGCGCGGTACTCAGGATCAGCTTGTAATAATGCACGAGCTACACCGTGACGGATTGCTCCAGCTTGTCCTGTGTATCCTCCACCATTAACAGTAACTAGAACATTGTATTGTCCTTCTGTTTCAGTTTCAACAAGTGGTTGCTTAACGATTAATTTTAAAGTTTCTAATCCAAAGTATTCATCTAACTGACGACCGTTAATAACGATGCTTCCATCACCAGGAACTAAACGTACACGAGCAACAGAATTCTTGCGTCGACCAGTACCGTAGTATTGTACTTGTGCCAAAGTAATACCCTCCTTATAAATTATCCACGAAGTTCGTAAACTTCTGGTTTTTGTGCTTGATGGTTATGCTCACTGCCTGCATAGACATGTAATTTCATACCTTGTTTACGTCCAAGTGTATTCTTAGGTAGCATACCTTTAATAGATTTCTCAAGTAATCGCACTGGGTTCTTTTCACGTAACTCACCAGCAGTGATTGACTTAATTCCACCTGGATGTCCAGTGTGACGGTAGTAAACTTTATCTTTAGCTTTATTACCTGTTAACTCAATTTTTTCTGCATTAATAATAATAACATGATCTCCTGTATCCACATGTGGAGTAAATGTAGGTTTATGTTTACCACGAAGGATAGAGGCAACTTCACTTGAAAGACGACCTAAAGTTTGACCTTCAGCGTCAATTACATACCATTTACGTTCAACTTGGTTTGGCTTTGCCATATATGTCGTACGCATGATTTTCCCTCCTAAAACGTTCACTTTCAAATTTTATTTATATCCGTTGTCTTTTGAAACATTCCGAAACCCGGGGCTAGTGGGTTTTTAGAATTACCATAGTTCATATTATAACATTTAAACACCCATGTCAATGTTTTGTTACACAAGGATCAGTTGTTATATTCAACCCGCCATAAATATAACCCTTGACCTGGTGCTGTTTTTCCAGCTGACTCTCTTCTCTTAGCTTCTAAAATATTTTTTATATCATCGGGATGCCTTTGTTTATTCCCTACTTCTAGCAATGTTCCAACTAGAATTCTCACCATATTATACAAAAAACCATTACCAACAAAACGCATGACTAACTCGTCTTCCGTTTCATACAGTTCAACCTCATAGATTGTTCGAACTTTGTCTATGACCTCTGTTCGTGGCGTACAGAACGATGTAAAGTCATGAGTGCCTTTTAACAAGTCTGTAGCCTTCTTCATCGCCTCTACATCTAATGGGTACGGATAATGATACGTATAATGACGGCGAAATACATCACGTTCAGACCGACGTAAAATACGATACCGATATTCTTTTCGTTCCGCGCTATAACGAGCATGGAAATCTTTTGATACATAGGTAGCAGAATGAATAACAATATCATCTGGGGTGACGGCTTGAAGCGCTAGTGGCCAGCGCTCTTCTGGAATCGCAAGCGGTGAGTCAAAATGAATCACTTGCCCCACAGCATGAACCGAAGCATCTGTTCTCCCAGATGAATGTACAACAACCTTATTGCCCTTATGAATTTTTGTTAACCCATCCTGAACTGATTCTTGTACCGTTCTCGCATTCGGTTGAATTTGATAACCTGAAAATTGAGTCCCATCATAAGAAATCACACACTTAATTCGTTGCATGTCTTCCACCTGCTTTATAACCGTAAAATTAATAAAATAATAGCGATAACTAGGATAAAAATAAAGAGAACAGTATCATTTCTCCGCCATTGCAACTGGCGTAGTTTCGTCCGTCCCTCTCCTCCTCGGTACCCTCGCGATTCCATCGCCAATGCCAGCTCTTCAGCACGTTTAAATGAGCTTATAAATAAAGGGATCAGCAACGGGATTATTGCCTTTGCTCGTTCTTTAAAGGGCCCTGTCGTAAAATCTACACCGCGGGCCATCTGTGCTTTACTAATCTTCTCTGTTTCTTGTAATAACGTCGGGATAAATCGCAATGCAATTGACATCATCAGTGCCAACTCATGAGCAGGTAGCCCGACCCGCTTTAATGGATTCAACATAAACTCTAACCCATCTGTAAGGTCGATCGGTGTTGTCGTTAGTGTCAACAGAGAAGTAATCATCACAAGTAATAGTAAGCGCAAAGAAATAAACGCCCCTTGCATGATCCCTCCTTCATAGACCTCAAACCACCCGACTGTAAAGATTAATTCCCCTTCTTTTGTTAGTAAAAGATGAAGTAAAAAAGTAAATATAATAATAATAAAAATCGGCTTTAACCCTTTATAAATAAAACGAACCGGGACTTTTGAGAGCAAAATAGCAACCACAGCTACACTAGCAAGTATTCCATAAGATAGCCAATTGTTTGCTAAAAAGGTAATAATAACGAGTATGAAGATCGCTGCAAGCTTTGCTCTCGGATCGAGTCGATGGATCACTGATTCCTTAGAAACATATTGACCAATAATAATATTTTGAAACATATTAATTCCTCTTTTTGCTATCGAGTAAATGCTTAATTGCAACAGCGGCATCCTTCACTGTAAAACCATGCCGAGGTATGCTAATTTTAAACCTTTTTTCTAGTTGCAATAGAATCGCAATCGTTTCCGGAAGATCTAGTCCCACTTCATGCAACTGATCTGTTTCTTGGAATATCTCTTCTGGAGTGCCCTCCATATAAACACTCCCCTGCTTCATCATATAGATGTAATCAGCATACAGGGCAGCATCTAACATATTGTGAGTGACCAAAATTGTCGTCATTTTCTTTTCATGGTGAAGGTTATAGAACATCTCCATCATGTCCTTGTGCCCCTGCGGATCTAATCCAGCTGTTGGTTCATCTAAGATTAATACACTCGGTTCAGTTGCAAGTACCCCAGCAATCGCTACTCGCCTCATTTGTCCACCACTTAAGTCAAAGGGCGACTTCTCCAAAATGTCAGTTGAAAGCCCAACCTGTGGCAAGAGCCCTTTGGCTCTTCTCGTTGCCACTGATTCGCTAACACCAAAGTTTACAGGACCGAACGAGATGTCCTTTTCAACCGTCTCAGCAAACAACTGATGTTCCGGATACTGAAATACCATGCCTACTTGTCGACGAAGAGCTTTTAAGTCTTTATTTTTTTTATTTGCCTCAATACAAAAATCACCGATCGACACTTCTCCGTTCGTCGGCTTCAATAAACCATTCATATGCTGCATTAACGTTGATTTACCGGATCCTGTGTGCCCAATAATAGCAATAAAAGATCCAGACTTAATTGATAGATTGATATCATCAAGTGCGAGTCGCTCAAATGGTGTATTAATCATATACCTATGTTCTACATTTTTGAATGTAATGTCCATAATTCATCCACCAATTCCTCTTGTGTTAGCCCTGTAGATGACACTTGCACACCCAACAGTCGCAACTCTTCGCGGAGTTGAACCGTAAAAGGAAGATTTAGTCCAACTTCAACTAATGTTTCCCTATGTTCAAACACTTCTTCTGGGGTGCCTTGAAGCAAGATTTTTCCTTGCTTTAAAACAATAATTCGGTCAGCAAGCACTGCTTCGTTCAAATCATGAGTGATTGAAACAACAGACATCTGCTCATTTTTATTTAAGTCGAGCATTGTTTCAATCACTTCTTTTCTCCCTATCGGATCTAACATTGACGTAGCTTCATCTAAGACAAATAGCGACGGCTGCATAGCCAAAATCCCAGCAATGGCAACCCTTTGCTTCTGTCCACCAGATAAACGATGCGGTTCGTGGTCAATAAAGGCACTCATATTCACCTTCTTTAGGCTAGTATCGATGCGCTCATTCATTTCCTCCCGATTGACACCTAGGTTTTCAAGGCCAAAAGCAATATCATCTCTCACTAATGTAGCAACCATTTGATTATCAGGGTTTTGAAAAACAATTCCTACATGCTTTCTAATCTCCCATAGCGCCTCGGGGTCTGATGTGTCATAACCCTTAACTTGAACAGAGCCTTTATCGGGAAGAAGAAGACCATTCAACATTCTCGCTAAGGTTGATTTACCTGAACCATTATGACCAACAACTGCAACCCACTCACCCTCAGCGATTGATAGATCAAGTCCATCTAACGCCGGGACGTTAGCACCATTATACGTAAATGTAACATCATTTACAGCCACAAGTTCATTCATCAGCGCCTCAATCCCTTACAAAAACTTTGACAACTATAAAACATGAGGTCAACTAGCTCTCAAAAGTAACGTTTTCCTCTCATTTAATACGGATCTAAACCTAATACAAATTGGTGCAAATATGTCAACTCCACTAGCTCTCCTTTTAGGTCTTCCGCACCCCTTTTACACATAAAAAAAGGGCTTAGATTCAGTATCTGTCCTCAGATCCTAACCTTGCCCTTTAATAAGTACAAAAGTGTTTAAAAAAGGGCTAAAGACACTTACAATCAGGCGCTGACTCAAAGGATAACCGACTGCTTTTGAAAAGCACTCATAGTCGAACACGCAAAGATGTATAGTGAATTTTAGCACCTTTTTAAACAACCTCTATCAATCGTTGTTATACTAGCTCAATAATAGCCATGTTTGCACCGTCACCACGACGAGGACCTACTTTAAGAATACGTGTATATCCTCCCTGACGATCTTCATAACGAGGTGCAATATCAGAGAATAACTTTTGAATTGCATCTTGACCTGCATCTTCATCAGCTACTTCACGACGGATAAATGCTGCAGCTTGGCGTCTTGCATGAAGATCTCCGCGCTTCCCAAGTGTAATCATCTTTTCAACAATTGAGCGTAATTCTTTTGCTTTTGCTTCCGTTGTTTCAATTCTTTCATTGATAATTAAATCAGTAGCTAAGTCACGAAATAATGCTTTACGAGCTGCACTATCACGTCCTAATTTTGCGTATGACATTAGAGTTTCCCTCCTTTTTTCGGAATAGTATAGATCATACCTCAATCAAACACATGAAATTGAAGAATATCTATTCTTCTTTTCTTAATCCTAAACCAAGTTCTCCAAGTTTTTCTTGGACTTCTTCTAATGACTTGCGCCCTAGGTTTCTAACCTTCATCATGTCTTCTTCTGACTTATGCGTAAGCTCTTGAACTGTATTAATTCCAGCACGCTTTAAGCAGTTGTAAGAACGAACAGAAAGATCAAGTTCCTCAATTGTCATTTCAAGAACTTTTTCTTTTTGATCTTCTTCTTTTTCAACCATGATTTCAGCATTCTGTGCTTGATCAGTTAGACCTACAAAGATGTTTAAGTGTTCAGTTAAAATTTTTGCACCAAGAGAAACAGCTTCTTCCGGACGTATACTTCCGTCAGTCCATACATCAAGGGTAAGTTTATCATAGTTTGTTATTTGACCTACACGTGTATTTTCAACTTGATAGTTCACACGTGAAACGGGTGTATAAATCGAATCAACTGGAAGAACCCCAATCGGTTGGTCTTCATCTTTGTTTCCATCTGCAGGAACATATCCACGGCCACGTTTAGCTGTTAAGCGCATGCGAAGGTGAGCTCCTCGTCCTAAAGTAGCAATATGAAGATCAGGGTTTAAGACATCAACATCACTATCATGTGTAATGTCATTAGCTGTAACAATCCCTTCGCCTTGCACATCAATTTCTAATGTTTTTACATCATCAGAATAAATTTTCAGTGCTAATTGCTTTAAATTAAGAATAATTGTCGTTACATCTTCTACAACACCTTCAATGGTAGAGAACTCATGTAAAACCCCATCGATTTGTACATTCGTTACTGCAGAACCAGGAAGTGATGATAAGAGGATACGACGTAAGGAGTTTCCTAAAGTTGTTCCATACCCACGTTCAAGCGGCTCAACAACAAATTTCCCATAATTAGCATCTTCGCTTATCTCAACCGTTTCAATATTTGGCTTTTCTATTTCAATCATTAAACAAACCCTCCTTCAAAACGTCGAACTCCGGTAGACTGTCAGGATAGCCTAACCGGAATTCCCCATTAGGCAGTTCCCAACCGTATACAACCTAATTAGTCAATAATCGTAAGAACCGTTCAAACAGGGAAATCTCGTCTTACCCATTATTGACACTTTAAGGAAATCTATACAAGAAGTATGAAAAATTATACTCTACGACGTTTTGGTGGACGGCAGCCATTATGAGGAACAGGCGTAACATCACGAATCATGCTTACTTCAAGCCCAACAGCTTGTAGTGAACGGATTGCTGCTTCACGACCAGCGCCAGGACCTTTAACTGACACTTCAATATTTTTCATTCCTTGTTCCATTGCTGCTTTACCAGCTGTTTCTGCAGCCATTTGTGCAGCAAACGGCGTTGATTTACGAGAACCTTTAAAACCTAGGCCACCCGCACTTGCCCAAGAAATTGCATTCCCTTGTACATCAGTAATTGTAACAATCGTGTTGTTGAATGTAGAACGGATATGAGCGATCCCTGACTCAACATTCTTTTTCTGACGACGTTTTGGACGTGTGTTTGTTTTTTTAGCCATTCGATTTTACCTCCTTTACTTATTTTTTCTTGTTAGCTACAGTACGACGTGGACCTTTACGCGTACGTGCATTGTTTTTAGAATTTTGTCCACGAACCGGTAAGCCACGACGGTGACGAATACCACGATAAGAACCGATTTCGATTAGACGCTTAATGTTAAGTGAAACTTCACGACGAAGGTCACCTTCTACTTTATACGTGTCAAGTACTCCACGGATTTTACCTAGTTCTTCTTCAGTAAGATCGCGTACACGTGTGTCTTCAGATACACCCGCTTCTGCAAGTACTTTTTGAGCCGTTGTTTTACCAACACCGAAAATATATGTTAATGAGATAACTACTCGTTTATCACGAGGGATATCTACACCAGATATACGTGCCATTTAGTGCACACCTCCTTAATTTTTATCCTTGTTTTTGTTTGTGTTTAGGGTTTTCACAAATCACCATAACCGTACCTTTACGGCGGATAACTTTACACTTTTCACAAATAGGTTTGACTGATGGTCTTACCTTCATGTTCTTTTACCTCCTTATACTATGGAGCGCCGTCATTAATATTTAATGGTGGTTAGCCGATAAGATTAACGATTCATTAACCTCACATAATTTATAATTACTTATAACGATAAGTGATTCGACCACGTGTTAAATCATACGGAGAAAGTTCAACTGTTACTTTATCACCCGGTAGAATACGGATAAAGTGCATACGAATCTTTCCAGATACATGTGCTAAAATCTTATGACCGTTTTCGAGTTCTACACGAAACATCGCATTTGGAAGTGGTTCAATAACAGTTCCTTCTACTTCAATAACATCTTCTTTGGCCATGAATTTACTCTCCTTCCTTCAGTAAACCGTTTTGTTGATTTAAATATTTTGTCAGTGCATAACGCAACTTACCATTGGTAACTCGCCCGGTTTCCTCAATGCTATTCTTTACTTCTGGTGAAACATGATCAGTAAGCTCTAGATGGCTAAGATTTTTTCGCTTAGCGCGATCAACTTTGCGTTTATCACCATCTGCAATTTGAACAAAACGTCCATCGCTAATAGAGATAACCACACTATAATCACCTGCATCTCGACCTTTTAAAACTTTGACAACCTGACCGACTTCAGGACTCGATTCAGGATCCTTCATGTAAACATCACCTTCAATTAGGCTTTTGTTAAAATTTCATAACCAGATTCAGTAATAGCAATTGTGTGTTCAAAGTGTGCACAATTTTTACTATCAGTCGTTACTACTGTCCAGTTATCAGCTAGTGTACGCACATGACGACTACCAGCATTAACCATAGGTTCAACCGCTAAAACCATCCCAGGTTTTAAGCGCGGCCCCTTACCTGGAGGACCAAAGTGAGGAATTTGTGGATCCTCGTGCAGTTCTTGACCAACACCATGACCAACATATTCTCGAACAATCGAAAAACCATATGGTTCGACAAAGCTTTGAATCGCATGAGAGATATTTGATAATCTTTCACCCGGCTTTGCTTCTTCTAACCCTTTATACAATGATTGTTCGGTAATGTCCATTAACTTTTGGTCTTCTTCAGATATATCACCAACTGCATACGTCCATGCAGAATCTCCGTGATACCCTTTATAGTACGCACCGACATCTAGGCTAATAATGTCGCCTTCTTTGAGAACTTTTTCACCAGGGATTCCGTGTACCAATTCTTCGTTTACTGAAGCGCAAATACTGCCAGGAAATCCACCATAGCCTTTAAAAGATGGACTCGCATCATGTGAGCGAATCACTTTCTCTGCAATGGCATCTAATTCTTTCGTAGTGATACCAGGCTGAATATGTTTCTTTAACTCCTGATGTGTAAGAGCAACAATTTTCCCTGCTTCTCGCATGATGTCTAATTCCCGATTTGTCTTACTAATAATCATGCATGTAATCCTTTCAGAAGTTCATCAATATCTTCGAATACTTTATCGATGTCTTGATCTCCCTCGATGTTACGAAGATAACCTTTATCTGAATAGAAGTCAATTAACGGTTGTGCTTGCTGCACATTAACCTCTAATCGTTTCTTAACAGTTTCTGGTTTATCATCATCACGTTGAATCAATTCACTTCCGTCAACATCACATTTACCTTCAACTTTTGGCGGGTTAAAGATTACATGATACGTTCTACCTGATGTAGGCGAAACGCGACGGCCAGTTAAACGTTCCATTAAGATTTCTTCTGGAACATCTACATTGATCACATAGTCAAGCTTGCGATTTAAAGAAGACATGATTTCTTCAAGTGCTTCAGCTTGGGCCACTGTACGTGGAAAACCATCTAACAGAAAGCCTTTTTCACAATCGCTCTTTTGCAAACGATCACGAACAATCCCAATCGTTACTTCATCAGGAACTAACTCACCAGCATCCATATAAGACTTTGCCTTCAAACCAAGTTCTGTTTCCTCTTTAATAGCCGCACGAAACATGTCACCGGTTGATATATGTGGAATACTATATTTCTCAACAATTCTTTCAGCCTGTGTACCTTTACCAGCACCAGGAAGACCCATTAAAATTAAGTTCATTCTATCCCCTCCATCGCTCCGATTTAACAACTTAAGGTCATGGAAGGTAAGAACACCTCCCATATTCCTTATCACTTAATAAAGCCTTTATAATGACGTTTAATCAACTGACTCTCAATTTGTTTCATTGTGTCTAATGCTACACCAACGACAATCAATAATCCAGTACCACCAATTTGTACAGCTGGTGGAAGATCCATAATTCTTGTAAAGAATACTGGAATAATCGAAACAACAGCTAAGAAAAGAGCTCCAACAAGTGTTAAACGATATAAAATGCGCGTTAAGTAGACTTGAGTTGTTTTACCGGGACGAATACCAGGGATATATCCACCTTGCTTCTTAAGATTTTCAG
This sequence comes from Desertibacillus haloalkaliphilus, assembly GCF_019039105.1. NCBI lineage: Bacteria > Bacillati > Bacillota > Bacilli > Caryophanales > Bacillaceae > Desertibacillus > Desertibacillus haloalkaliphilus. The sequence continues at coordinate 20,459 of NZ_JAHPIV010000019.1, forward strand.
CCATCTGCTCTGGATTAACTTGGATAAACGTATAGAAATAAGTGAATCCAATAATTAATGCAGCGTATATGACCATTCCCAGTGGTTCAGTATAATCAAATACTCTCGTAACCCAACTTGTGACTGCATTATCTTCACCGAAGAATCCTGCAATCGTTGGTGGGAAAATAAATAGTGACAAAGCAAAAATAACTGGAATTACCCCCGCAGCATTAACCTTCAAAGGTAAATGCGTCGATTGTCCACCGACGGGATTTCTACCAACTAGGCGCTTCGCGTATTGAACTGGAACCTTACGAAGTGCTTGCTGCACGTAAATTACACCAACAATAATCGCTAGTACTGCAAGTACTAATAGTAAAACCGTTACAATACTTAAAAATAGCTGTTCGCCGGCATCTTCAATTTGGGTAGCATATATCTGGTTTACTCCATTCGGAATACCTGCAGCTATCCCAGCAAAGATCAAAATAGAAATTCCATTCCCTACGCCTTTTGCTGTAATTTGTTCACCGAGCCACATTAAGAAGGCTGTTCCAGTCGTTAGGATTAAAGCGATGAACAAATACATTGATACACTAGGGTTTGGAATTAATCCTGGAAATAACGTGTTAAAACCAATTGACATCCCAAGTGCCTGAAGAAAACCTAAAACGATCGTTCCATATCGGGTAAACTGAGCTAGCTTTCGCCGCCCTGCTTCTCCTTGTTTCGCCCATTCAGCAAATTTCGGTACGACATCCATTTGTAAGAGCTGTACAATGATTGATGCTGTAATGTAAGGCATGATACCCATAGCAAAAATCGAGTAGTTACCTAATGCTCCACCACCAAATGTATTTAAAAAACCGAATGCATTTGCTTGGTCATGGAAGTCTAGGACTTCTCGATTTGAACCGGGAACTGGTATGAAGCTCCCAATTCTAAATACAATGAGCATAAGCAGGGTGAATATGACTTTACGTCGTAAATCACCCACGCGCATAATATTGGAGATCGTTCGGAACATTAAATCACCTCAGTTTTTCCACCGGCAGCCTCAATAGCTTCTACTGCAGAAGCTGAGAATTTGTTAGCTTTTACAGTAAGGCTCTTCTCAAGCTTACCGTTACCGAGGATCTTAATTCCATCCTTTGCACTGCTTACAATACCTGTTTCAAGAAGTAGTTCTGGTGTAACTTCCGTGTTTGCATCGAAGCTATTTAACTTTTCAACATTCACAATCGCAAATTCCTTACGTGTAGGGTTTGTAAATCCACGTTTCGGTAAACGACGGTAGATCGGATTTTGTCCACCCTCAAATCCCGGACGTACTCCTCCACCTGAACGAGCTTTTTGCCCTTTATGACCACGTCCAGAAGTTTTGCCGTTACCTGATGCAGGACCACGCCCCACTCGATTGCGCTCTTTACGAGAACCTTCTGCAGGCTTCAACTCATGAAGTTTCATTTTGGCACCTCCTTATTGTATAGATTTATATCTTAAGCTTCCGTTTCTTTGACAGTTAATAAGTGTCCAACCTTATTAATCATTCCACGAATCGCAGCATTGTCTTCTTGAACAACAGTCTGATTAACTTTACGTAATCCTAAAGTATTAACAGTTGTACGTTGATCTTCAGGACGACCAATCAAACTACGAGTGAGGGTAATTTCTAATTTCTTAGCCATTTAATTTCCCTCCTATCCTAACAATTCTTCTACGGTTTTACCGCGTAGTTTTGCTACATCTTCTGCCTTCTTTAGTTCAGTTAAGCCTTGGATTGTAGCACGAACCATGTTAATTGGATTATTTGAACCTAATGATTTAGATAAGATATCACCAACACCTGCAAGCTCTAATACCGCACGCACAGGACCACCGGCGATAACCCCAGTACCTTCAGCAGCAGGTTTTAATAGTACATTTCCTGCACCGAAGCGTCCAACGATTTCATGTGGAATTGTTGTCCCTACAACAGGAACTTCAATCATATTTTTCTTTGCATCTTCAACGGCCTTACGAATAGCTTCTGGTACTTCTAATGCTTTACCCATACCAAAACCTACATGACCATTTTTATCTCCAACGACAACCAATGCAGCAAAACGGAATCTACGTCCACCTTTAACAACTTTCGCTACACGATTGACAGCAACAACTCTTTCTTCAAGTTCCAAAGTATTTGGGTCAAAACGCATGAATTATCCCTCCTTTGTTTTTAAAATTGCAAGCCAGCTTCTCGAGCTGCTTCTGCAAGAGCTTCAATTCTTCCGTGATATAAATATCCACCACGATCAAAAACGACAGCTTCATGTCCATTTTCTACCGCACGTTTAGCAATAAGTTCACCGACTTTTTGAGCCGCCTCTACATTTCCGCCGTTCTCAAGATTAAGTTCTTTATCTAAACTTGACGCTGATGCAACAGTTACACCTTTTACATCATCAATTAATTGAGCGTAAATATGTTTAGAAGAACGGAATACATTTAAACGAGGACGTTCAGCAGTACCTTGGATCTTACGACGAACATGAGCTTGTCTTTTCTTACGTGCCGCATTTTTGTTTGGCTTCGTAATCATTGAACGTCATTCCTTTCCGTTAACATTTTACTTACCAGTCTTACCTTCCTTACGGCGTACATACTCGCCTTCATAACGGATACCTTTTCCTTTGTAAGGTTCAGGTAAACGTACTGAACGGATGTTTGAAGCTAATGCTCCAACTCGTTCTTTATCGATTCCTTTAACAACAACTTTCGTGTTAGATGGAACCTCAATTTCAACGCCTTCTTCAGGAGTGATTTCAACAGGATGTGAGTAGCCAACATTTAATGTTAGTTTGTTACCAGACTTCGTCGCACGATAACCAACACCAATTAGTTCTAGAGCTTTTTCATACCCTTTTGTAACACCCTCAATCATATTATTGATGATACTACGTGTAGTACCATGAAGTGCACGGTGATCTTTGTGATCAGAAGGACGTTCTACAGTGATCACGTCATCTCCGATATTTACTTTGATATCTGCATGAATCGTACGAGCTAATTCTCCTTTAGGACCTTTAACTGTAATCGTACCATTATCCATAGTTACTGAAACTCCACTTGGAATTTCGATTGGTTTTAAACCTACGCGAGACATTCAATCCACCTCCATTCCTTAACAGTTAATCTTACCAAACGTACGCAAGTACTTCGCCGCCCATTTGTTGTTGACGAGCTTCCTTATCAGTCATTACACCTTTAGAAGTCGATACTAATGCAATACCTAAGCCGCCAAGTACACGTGGTACTTCTGTAGCTTTTGCATAAACGCGAAGACCTGGTTTACTAATACGTTTTAAACCTGTAATTACACGCTCGTTACTTGGGCCGTACTTTAAGAAAATACGGATAATCCCTTGTTTGTTATCTTCAATATATTCAACGTCACGGATGAAACCTTCACGTTTAAGAATTTCAGCTACTTCTTTTTTAATGTTTGAAGCAGGGATTTCTAACTTCTCGTGACGTACTGTGTTCGCATTTCTAATGCGAGTCAACATATCTGCAATTGGATCTGTCATGACCATCAGTTTTTACCTCCTTCCCGTGCTTAGGCTTACCAACTAGCTTTTTTGACGCCTGGGATTTGACCTTTATATGCAAGTTCTCTAAAACAGATTCTGCATAGCTTAAATTTACGAATGACTGAATGAGGACGTCCACAACGTTCGCAACGTGTATATTCTTGTACCTTGAACTTTTGTCGACGCTTTTGCTTAGCAATCATTGATTTCTTTGCCAAAGTTTTCCCTCCTCTTCGGCTACTCGCCGATTATTTTTGGAATGGCATTCCCATTTGTACTAATAATTCGCTTGCTTCTTCATCCGAATCAGCAGTCGTAACAATTACAATATCCATTCCGCGTACTTTATCAACTTTATCATAATCAATCTCTGGGAAGATTAATTGTTCTTTAACACCTAATGTGTAGTTTCCGCGGCCGTCAAATGCCTTCTTAGAAACCCCACGGAAGTCACGTACACGTGGTAAAGAGACAGAGATTAGTTTGTCTAAAAAGTCATACATACGTTCACCGCGAAGTGTTACTTTTGCACCAATTGGCATACCTTCACGAAGTTTGAAACCAGCAATTGATTTCTTCGCCTTTGTGATTAATGGCTTTTGACCAGAAATTAAAGTTAATTCCTCTACTGCTTTATCTAATGCTTTAGCGTTAGTAACCGCATCACCAACACCCATGTTAACGACGATTTTTTCGATTTTCGGAACCGCCATTACAGATGAATAATTAAATTTTTCCGTTAGAGAAGGGACGATCTCATTTTGATACTTCTCTTTTAATCGATTCATACGATTGACCTCCTTTCAACACCTGGTTACTTATCTAAAATTTCACCAGACTTTTTCGCAACACGTACTTTTTTGCCGTTCTCTTCTTTATAACCAACACGAGTTGGTTCTCCTGTTTTAGGATCTACAGGCATTACATTAGAAGCGTGAATCGCTGCTTCTTGATTCAGGATTCCTCCTTGAGGGTTATCTTGTGAAGGTTTCGCATGTTTTTTAACAATGTTTACTCCTTCAACAAGAACACGTCCTTTTTTAGGGAAAGCTTCTAAAATAACACCTTGTTTTCCTTTATCTTTACCAGAGATAACTTTAACCGTATCTCCTTTTTTTACATGCAATTTAGGCGTGGACATTATCGCACCTCCTTACAAGGCTTGTGATTTTCATTTATGAAACTAATTAAAGTACTTCAGGAGCTAATGAAACAATCTTCATAAATTGATTTTCACGAAGTTCACGAGCTACTGGTCCGAAAATACGAGTTCCACGTGGACTCTTGTCATCACGTACGATTACTGCTGCGTTCTCATCAAATTTAATGTAAGAACCATCTGTACGACGAGCACCACTCTTAGAACGAACAATTACCGCTCTAACAACGTCACCCTTCTTAACAACGCCACCTGGTGTTGCTTGTTTTACTGCACAAACGATAACATCACCAATGTTTGCAGTTTTACGACCAGAACCACCTAGCACTTTAATACATTGTACTTCACGAGCACCAGAGTTATCAGCCACTTTTAAACGACTCTCTTGTTGGATCATTCGAGCTTACCTCCCTTCAAATCAAACGCTCATTATCATTAGATGATAACAGACTCTTCTACGATCTCCACTAGACGGAAACGCTTGTCTTTTGATAACGGACGAGTTTCCATGATTTTTACAACATCGCCGATTTTAGCGCTATTGTTCTCGTCATGCGCCTTAAGCTTTTTTGAGTATTTTACTCGCTTACCGTAAAGTCTATCCTTTTTGTAAGTTTCAACAAGAACAGTAATTGTTTTGTCCATCTTATCTGAAACAACACGTCCGTTATAGACTTTACGATTATTACGTTCAGCCATTGTGCAAACCTCCTCTCATTTTAGCCGTTATTAATCCCAAGCTCTCTTTCACGCAACACGGTTTTTGCACGTGCAATTGCTTTACGAACTTCACGAATACGACCTGGGTTGTCTAATTGTCCAGTCGCTAATTGGAAACGAAGGTTAAACAACTCTTCTTTTAGTGACTTTGACTTTTGTTCAATTTCAGCAGTGGTTAAGTTACGAATATCATTAGCTTTCATTTGCGTCACCACCCACTTCTTCTCGTTTTACGAACTTACATTTAACAGGTAACTTATGAGAAGCTAAGCGCAATGCTTCACGAGCAACTTCCTCAGAAACACCTGATATTTCAAACATAATTTTACCTGGCTTAACAACAGCAACCCATCCTTCAGGAGCACCTTTACCTGAACCCATTCGTACCTCAAGAGGTTTTGCAGTATAAGGTTTAGACGGGAAAATTTTAATCCAAACTTTACCACCACGTTTCATGTAACGAGTCATAGCAATACGAGCCGCTTCAATTTGGCGGTTAGTGATCCAAGAAGCTTCTACTGCTTGTAATCCGTATTCTCCAAATGCAACCTCAGTACCGCCTTTAGCGCGTCCTCGCATTTTTCCGCGGTGTTCACGACGATATTTCACACGTTTTGGCATTAACATGATTATTTTCCTCCTTCCTCGTTGTTCGTTCCTTTCGTTGGAAGGACTTCCCCACGATAAATCCAAATCTTAATTCCTAATTTACCGTAAGTTGTATCAGCTTCAGCCGTACCGTAATCAATATCAGCACGTAGTGTATGAAGTGGTACAGTCCCTTCATTATACTCTTCAGAACGAGCGATATCTGCTCCACCTAAACGACCAGATACTTGTGTTTTGATCCCTTTTGCGCCTGCACGCATTGTACGTTGAATTGCTTGTTTCATTGCACGACGGAAAGAAATACGGTTTTCTAATTGACGAGCAATGTTTTCTGCAACAAGTTTTGCATCCATATCTGCTTGTTTGATTTCGAAGATATTGATGTGAACTCGTTTTCCTGTTAATTCATTTAATGCTTTACGTAAAGCTTCTACTTCTGAACCACCTTTACCAATAACCATACCTGGCTTAGCAGTTGAGACCGTAATGTTTACACGGTTTGCCGCACGTTCGATTTCAACTTTAGAAACAGAAGCATCTTTCAAACGCTTTTCGATATATTCACGAATCTTGATGTCTTCGTGTAGTAAATCAGCGTAATCTTTGTCTGCGTACCATTTAGACTCCCAGTCACGGATAACCCCGACACGAAGTCCTACCGGATTAACTTTTTGACCCACGTTTTATCCCTCCTTCTTTTCTGTTACAACTAATGTGATGTGACTAGTTCGTTTGTTAATTCTGCTCGCACGTCCCATAGCACGTGGACGGAATCTTTTTAACGTTACACCCTCATCAACAAAAGCTTCACTTACAACTAAATTGTTCGGTTCCATTTCGTAATTATGCTCTGCATTTGCAATCGCAGAATTCAACAGCTTTTCAACAACAGGAGAAGCTGCTTTTGGTGTGTGACGAAGAATTGCGATCGCTTCGCCTACTTGCTTGCCTCGAATTAAGTCTACCACTAAGCGAACTTTGCGAGGAGCAATACGCACTTGTTTAGCAACAGCTTTAGCTTGCATTGGTGAACCTCCTCTCTTCATTAACGTCTAGTTTTCTTATCGTCAGAAGCGTGACCTTTATATGTTCTAGATGGTGCAAATTCACCTAACTTGTGACCTACCATGTCCTCAGAAACATAAACTGGTACATGCTTACGACCATCATATACTGCAATAGTGTGTCCGATAAATTCTGGGAAAATTGTAGAACGGCGTGACCATGTTTTGATCACTTTTTTATCATTTTCCTCGTTCAATTTTTCAACCTTTTTCATCAAATGGTCATCGACAAAAGGTCCTTTTTTTAAGCTGCGACCCATGAATAAACCTCCCTTCGTGATTGGCCCACGGTTCCCTCGAACCGTAGAGCAATCCCGTTATTTTTTACGACGACGTACAATATACTTATCTGAATGCTTGTTCTTGCTACGAGTTTTGTAACCAAGAGTCGGTTTACCCCATGGTGACATTGGTGATTTACGTCCGATTGGAGCGCGTCCTTCACCACCACCGTGTGGGTGATCATTAGGGTTCATTGCAGAACCACGCACGTGAGGGCGTTGCCCTTTCCAACGAGAACGACCAGCTTTACCGATGTTCACTAGTTCGTGCTCAAGGTTTCCGACTTGACCTACAGTAGCACGGCAAGTTCCTAGGATGTAACGTGTTTCACCTGAACGTAAACGAACAAGTACATAGTCGCCTTCTTTACCTAGTAATTGTGCAGATGCTCCAGCAGAACGAACTAGCTGACCGCCGCGACCAGGCTTAAGTTCGATGTTATGAATAACAGTACCAACTGGCATATCTTTTAATTGTAGTGCATTTCCTACTTTGATATCTGCATCTGTACCCGAGTATACTTCAGTTCCTACAGTTAGTCCTTTAGGAGCTAAGATATATCTCTTCTCACCATCAGCGTAGTTGATTAGTGCGATGTTAGCTGAACGGTTTGGATCATACTCAATCGTAGCAACGCGTCCTGGAATACCATCTTTGTTTCGTTTGAAGTCGATCACACGATATTGACGCTTATGTCCACCACCACGGTGACGAATCGTCATTTTACCTTGGTTATTACGTCCGCCTTTTTTGTGTAAAGGAGACAATAACGACTTCTCCGGTTTGTCTGTTGTAATTTCACTATAATCTAAACCAGTCATACCACGACGTGCGGGGCTGGTTGGTTTATACTTCTTAATCGCCATTATCCATTTCCCTCCTTCTCTTTAAAAGTTACACACCTTCGAAGAATTCTAGTTCTTTGCTGTCAGGTGTTAGTGTTACAATGGCTTTTTTGCGACGAGGAGTATATCCTGAGTGACGTCCAAAACGCTTAAATTTGCCTTTATAATTCATTGTGTTTACATTAGCAACTTTAACCTCAAAGATTTCTTCGACAGCATCTTTAATTTGAGTTTTATTCGCTCGAACATCAACTTCAAATGTGTATTTCTTATCAGCCATTAGGTCAGTTGAGCGTTCTGTGATTACGGGGCGCTTAATTACATCACGAGCTGTTGTCATTACGAAAGCACCTCCTCTATCTTTTCAACTGCATCTTTTGTAATGACTAGTTTATCATGGTTTAAAACATCTAGTACATTAACAGCGTCAGCTGTAAGGATGGTAACTCCTGGGATGTTGCGCGCCGAAACAGCAACAGTGTTGTTGTAGTCACCTGTTACAACTAATGCTTTTTGATCTGCTGAAAGAGCAGTTAAAATAGAAACCATATCTTTTGTTTTAGGAGCGTCTAGTTGAAGTTCGTCTAAAACAACAATATCGTCCGCCTTAACTTTGCTCGATAGCGCAGATTTAATAGCTAATCGACGTACCTTTTTAGGTAATTTATAGCTATAGCTGCGTGGTGTTGGACCGAATACAGTACCACCACCTACCCATTGTGGTGAACGGATCGAACCTTGTCGAGCACGACCAGTTCCTTTTTGGCGCCAAGGCTTACGTCCTCCGCCACTTACTTCAGAACGACCTTTAGTATCATGTGTACCTTGACGTAATGAAGCTTGCTGCATTAACACAGCATCATGTAATACATTTTCGTTTGGTTCAATTCCAAAAATCGAATCATTCAATTCGATTTCGTCTACTTGTGAACCTGTTTGATTATAAAGTGTTACTTTAGGCATGATGGTTCCTCCTTTCTTCTAAACGTTACTTAGCTTTTACCGCACTTTGTACCGTCACATAACTCTTTTTAGCGCCAGGTACATTACCTTTTACTAATAGAAGATTACGTTCGGTATCCACTTTAACAATCTCAAGATTTTGAACTGTGATTTGTTCTCCACCCATACGACCAGGTAATGCTTTACCCTTAAATACACGTGCAGGGTCTGTAGGTCCCATTGAACCAGGTCCGCGATGGTAACGAGAACCGTGACTCATCGGTCCACGAGATTGGTTGTGTCGCTTAATTGAGCCTTGGAATCCCTTCCCTTTAGAAGTTCCTGTTACATCAACAGCGTCACCTTCGTTAAAAATATCAACTTTGACTTCTTGACCAACTTCATATTCGTTGAGTTCTACTCCACGAAATTCCTTAACGTAGCGCTTAGGAGTCGTGTTTGCTTTACTCGCATGGCCTTTTGCAGGTTTGTTAATTCCTGATTCTTTTTTATCATCAAATCCAATTTGGATCGATTCATACCCATCAGATTCAACTGATTTCTTTTGAAGAACGACATTCGGCGCTGCCTCAATAACAGTTACTGGTACTGCATCACCGTTTTCAGCAAACACTTGCGTCATGCCAATCTTTCTCCCTAAGATTCCTTTGGTCATAAGTCACACCTCCTGTTATATCTAATTGTTTTTGCCATTATTTAAATTGTATTACTCGATCATACTAACAGTAGGATCGTCATACGATTAATTATAGTTTGATTTCAATATCAACGCCTGATGGTAAGTCAAGACGCATTAATGCATCAACAGTTTGCGGCGTCGGATTAACGATGTCGATTAAACGCTTATGAGTGCGCATTTCGAACTGCTCGCGAGAATCCTTGTATTTGTGCACCGCACGTAAGATTGTGTAAACCGATCTTTCTGTCGGAAGCGGAATTGGTCCTGATACACTTGCACCTGAACGTTTCGCTGTGTCTACAATCTTTTCAGCTGATTGATCTAACACTCTGTGATCATATGCTTTTAAACGAATGCGAATCTTTTGTTTTGCCATTGTAGCCCCTCCTTTATCGCCCATTTTTAAAATAGACATACTCCGTGAAAATTTCCTCACACCAAGCCATGGCAATGGGGCCGGGTGTGTCAGCAACCTTCCACATCATCGATGTCAGTGACCAACGCTCTCTATTATATAAAATTTCATGCATAATTGCAAGCTTTTATTATAGTTCGCTTTCGATCACACTTGAATTATTATAGCGGGATCCGAGTCGAAATGCAAGTCTTATTTGAAACTATAAAAATTTCCAAGTGACTTGTTATCATCAACGCACTATAGAATACGTATAATAGTATAAAAAGAGTACCTTGAATATATCAAGATACTCTTTGTAACGAACTAATAATTACTTAGTGATGCTTGAAACAACACCAGCGCCTACTGTACGTCCACCTTCACGGATTGAGAATTTAGTACCTTCTTCAATCGCGATTGGTTGGATAAGTTGTACAGTCATTTCAACGTTGTCCCCTGGCATAACCATTTCAACACCTTCAGGAAGTTGAATGATACCAGTTACGTCAGTTGTACGGAAGTAGAACTGAGGACGGTAGTTAGAGAAGAATGGAGTGTGGCGTCCACCTTCTTCTTTAGATAGAACATAAACTTCAGCTTTGAAGTCCGTGTGTCCTTTAACTGAACCAGGCTTAGCAAGTACTTGACCACGTTGAATATCTTCACGAGATACACCACGTAGAAGTGCACCGATGTTATCACCAGCTTCAGCATAGTCAAGAAGCTTACGGAACATCTCAACACCTGTTACAGTTGTTTTACCAACTTCTTCTTGCATACCGATGATTTCTACTTCGTCACCAACGTTAAGTTGTCCACGCTCAACACGACCAGTAGCAACTGTACCACGACCAGTGATTGAGAATACGTCCTCAACCGGCATCATGAATGGCTTATCTTTGTCACGGTCTGGAGTTGGGATGTACTCATCAACAGCAGCCATTAATTCAATGATTTTTTCTTCGTACTCAGCGTCTCCTTCAAGAGCTTTAAGAGCAGAACCTTTGATTACTGGTACATCATCACCAGGGAAGTCGTATTCAGAAAGAAGGTCACGTACTTCCATTTCTACTAATTCAAGTAGTTCTTCGTCGTCAACCATATCACATTTGTTCATGAATACAACTAGGTATGGAACACCTACTTGACGAGAAAGAAGGATGTGCTCACGAGTTTGTGGCATTGGGCCGTCAGCAGCAGAAACTACTAGGATCCCACCGTCCATTTGTGCAGCACCAGTGATCATGTTTTTAACGTAGTCTGCGTGTCCTGGGCAGTCAACGTGTGCATAGTGACGAGTATCTGTTTCATACTCAACGTGTGCAGTAGAGATTGTGATTCCACGCTCACGCTCTTCTGGAGCACCATCGATTGAGTCGTAAGCCATAGCTTCACCTTTACCTGAATTCTTAGCAAGTACAGTTGTAATTGCTGCAGTTAAAGTTGTTTTACCATGGTCAACGTGTCCGATTGTACCAATATTGGCATGCGTTTTCGAGCGATCAAATTTTTCTTTAGCCATCTTTTATTTCCTCCCTTAATAGACATTAAATTTTATTGTAAGAAAGGTGCATTCTCTTCTGAGCTTCACCTTTCTTAGCTTACAATATTATATTTTAAGAAACAATCACTTTACGCCAATTATTGGCCAGTGTGCTTCTTAATAATTTCTTCACCAATGCTCTTTGGCACTTCTTCATAATGATCAAAGAACATTGTGTAGTTACCACGTCCTTGTGTTTTCGAACGTAATGATGTCGCATAACCGAACATCTCAGAAAGAGGTACAAATGCACGTACTACTTGTGCGTTACCTCGAGCTTCCATACCTTCTACTCGACCACGACGTGATGTAACATCACCCATGATGTCACCCATATATTCTTCAGGAACAACGACTTCAACTTTCATCATTGGTTCAAGTAGAACTGGGTCACAGTATTGTTTAGCGTTTTTAAGCGCCATTGATCCAGCGATCTTAAACGCCATCTCGTTTGAGTCAACATCATGATATGAACCATCAAATAGAGTTGCTTTAATATCAAGTAATGGGAACCCAGCTAGCATACCATTTTGCATTGATTCTTCGATACCAGACTCAACTGAGCCGATGTATTCGCGTGGTACCACACCACCAACGATATTATTGACGAATTCAAATCCTGCGCCTTCTTCGTTTGGTTCGAACTCAACCCAAACGTGACCATACTGACCACGACCACCAGATTGACGTACGAATTTACCTTCAACCTTCGCAGACTTGCGGATTGTTTCACGGTAAGATACTTGTGGCGCACCAACGTTCGCTTCAACTTTGAACTCACGCTTCAAACGGTCAACAATGATATCTAGGTGAAGCTCACCCATACCAGAAATAATTGTTTGTCCCGTCTCTTCATTAGTTTCAGTGTGGAACGTTGGATCCTCTTCTGCAAGCTTAGCAAGAGCCATACCCATTTTATCTTGGTCAGCTTTTGACTTTGGCTCAACAGAAAGAGAGATAACTGGATCAGGGAATTCCATAGACTCTAAGATAACTAGGCTTTTCTCATCACATAGAGTATCACCAGTACCTGTGTCTTTTAGACCTACAGCACCTGCAATATCCCCTGCATATACTGTTGAAATCTCTTCTCGAGAGTTCGCGTGCATTTGTAGAATTCGCCCTACACGCTCACGCTTGTCCTTCGTGGAGTTTTTAACGTAAGAACCTGAAGAAAGTGTTCCAGAATATACTCGGAAGAATGTTAACTTACCTACATATGGATCTGTCGCAACCTTAAATGCTAATGCAGAGAATGGAGCGTCATCGCTAGATTCGCGAATAACCTCTTCCTCTTCATTACCTGGAACGAAACCTTTGATCGCAGGTACATCTAATGGCGATGGTAAGTAATCAATAGTAGCATCTAGTACAAGTTGAACACCTTTGTTTTTGAAGGCAGAACCTACAAGAACTGGGTAGAATTCAACATCACAAGTACCCTTACGGATTGCTGCTTTGATCTCTTCCTTTGTTAATTCTTCACCATCTAGGTATTTCATCATTAGTTCTTCGTCAAGTTCAGCAACAGCTTCAATTAATTTTTCGCGATATTCATCAGCTAACTCTTTATAGTCATCTGGGATGTCGCGAGCATCTGTACGAGTACCAAGATCATCTTCATAATAGTAAGCTTGCATTTCAACAAGGTCGATGATTCCTTCGAACTCATCTTCAGCACCAATTGGTAATTGGATTGGGTGCGCATTCGCACCTAAACGCTCACGTAACGTACCTGCTGAATATAAGAAGTCAGCACCCATCTTGTCCATTTTATTAATGAAAACAATACGAGGTACGCCGTAAGTTGTTGCTTGACGCCATACTGTTTCTGTTTGCGGTTCTACACCTGACTGTGCATCTAATACCGCAACAGCTCCGTCTAATACACGTAATGAACGTTCAACCTCAACCGTGAAGTCTACGTGTCCTGGTGTATCGATAATGTTGATTCGGTTACCTTTCCATTGCGCAGTTGTTGCCGCGGAAGTGATTGTAATCCCGCGTTCATGCTCTTGCTCCATCCAGTCCATTTGAGATGCACCTTCATGAGTTTCACCGATCTTATGAATACGTCCAGTATAGTAGAGAATACGTTCAGTTGTTGTTGTTTTACCAGCATCGATGTGTGCCATGATACCGATATTACGTGTATTTTTTAAGGAGAATTCTCTTGCCATAGGTTATTTCTCCTTTCTGATTAAAAATAGTATTTGATTTCTAGTTCTTACCAACGATAGTGAGCAAATGCTTTGTTTGCTTCAGCCATACGGTGAGTATCCTCACGCTTCTTAACAGCAGCACCAGTGTTGTTAGCTGCATCTAGAATTTCGTTAGCTAAACGCTCTTCCATCGTTTTTTCACCACGAAGACGAGCATAGTTCACTAACCAACGAAGTCCTAGTGTTGTGCGGCGTTCAGGTTTAACTTCGATCGGTACTTGGTAGTTCGCACCACCAACACGACGAGCTTTAACCTCTAATACCGGCATAATGTTTTTAAGAGCTTGATCGAATACTTCCATAGGGTCGTTGCCTGAACGTTCTTTTACAAGTTCAAATGCATTGTAAAGAATCGTCTGAGCGACTCCACGCTTTCCATCAACCATGATACGGTTGATTAGGCGAGTAACTAGTTTTGAATTGTAAATTGGATCAGGTAATACATCACGACGAGCTACAGGTCCTTTACGAGGCATCGTTTCCCCTCCTTTCAATATTTAAACCATTTAGGTTATTTATTTAGCATCTTTTGGTCTTTTTGTTCCGTATTTAGAACGACCTTGCATACGATTTTGTACACCTGCTGTATCAAGTGCACCACGTACAATGTGGTAACGCACCCCTGGTAAATCTTTTACACGACCACCACGGATAAGAACAACACTGTGCTCTTGTAAGTTGTGACCAATACCAGGAATATATGCAGTAACCTCAATTCCGTTTGTTAGACGCACACGTGCATATTTACGAAGCGCTGAGTTCGGCTTCTTAGGTGTCATTGTTCCTACACGAGTACAAACACCACGTTTTTGTGGAGATGAAAGATCTGTTTGGACCTTTTTGAAACTATTGTAACCTTTATTCAATGCAGGTGAGTCAGACCCTTGAGTCTTCACCTTACGTCCTTTACGAACTAATTGGTTAATAGTAGGCATTTTTGTTCCTCCTTTCCTGTTAGTTTTAAGACCACTGTCCCAGGTGGTTCATAAATTTACAAAAGTAAAGTTTTTGCCAAGCGGATCGCCCCGCATTGGCAAAAACATGATTACTTTTTTAATGCAACAGTTGCTGCTCCAACATCAATTCCACATGCTTTTCCAAGCATCTTCATAGAATCTACATTGGTTATTGGGATCTCCTTTGTGTTAGAAAGGTTAATTACTTTTGCAACAACACGATAATCCGCATCGTCAGCAACAATAACTTCCTTAATGATCCCTTGTTCAAGTGCCTTTAATGTTTGTTTCGTACCTATTATAAGGTCTTTTGCCTGTGATACTTTTTCATAAGACATCGTCCATCCTCCAAAGCAACAGGTTTCTTAAGCGCACTTTGATATAATATCACCTTAAACCAACCTAAGTCAACACTTTATAAAATTATTCTTTAGTCAGTGCACCCTCTATCGTTTCAAGCTCACCTTCTTGTGTTGCTTCTTGATCATATTCGGTTAACACATCTAGGTTTCGGTAACGGTTCATACCGGTACCCGCAGGTACTAGTTTACCGATAATAACATTTTCTTTCAAGCCTAAGAGCTCATCACGTTTACCTTTGATCGCAGCATCTGTTAACACGCGTGTTGTTTCCTGGAAGGATGCGGCTGATAAGAACGAATCTGTTTCAAGAGATGCTTTCGTGATCCCAAGAAGTACAGGTCGACCAGTTGCTGGACGATCGCCACTTAAAAGTACTCCTTTGTTCTCGTCATTGAATTGTTGGATCTCAATTAATGAACCAGGTAGGATCTCTGTGTCTCCTGCATCAATGACACGGATCTTCCTCATCATTTGGCGTACCATTACTTCAACGTGTTTATCGCCAATTTCTACCCCTTGCATACGGTAAACTTTTTGCACTTCTCGTAGGAGGTATTCTTGAACACCTTGAAGTCCAGTGATATTCAGTAGTTCTTTCGGATCGATAGAACCCTCTGTAATTTCTTGGCCAGCTTTGATTTCATCATCAACAGCCACTTTTAATCTAGCGCCATATGGAATTGGATAGTTTCGTGTTTCCATTTGGCCTTGAACAACGACTTCGCGTTTATCATTTGCTTCATTGACATTAATCACGCGACCGTCAATCTCTGAAATGACCGCTTGACCTTTTGGATTACGGGCCTCAAATAACTCTTGGATACGTGGTAAACCTTGGGTAATATCGTCTCCTGCTACACCACCAGTATGGAATGTACGCATCGTTAACTGGGTACCCGGCTCACCAATTGACTGTGCCGCAATGATACCAACAGCTTCACCAACTTCTACATCGCTACCTGTTGCAAGGTTTCGACCATAACACTGCTTACAAACCCCGTGGCGTGTATCGCAAGTAAATACAGAACGGATCGTCACTTCCTCGACACCAGCATCTACAACCGTTTTCGCCATATCTTCAGAAATCAACTCACCTTTTTTCAAGATGACCTCATCTGTTTCAGGGTGACGGATCGTTTTAAATAAGACACGACCAACAAGTCGATCATATAAGTTCTCAATAACTTCGGTACCTTCAGTAATCGCCTTAACTTTTAAGCCCATATCAGTACCGCAATCATCTTCACGAACGATGACATCTTGAGCTACGTCAACAAGACGACGTGTTAGGTAACCTGAATCGGCTGTTTTCAGTGCTGTATCAGCTAGACCTTTACGTGCCCCGTGTGTTGAAATAAAGTACTCTAGTACTGTTAAACCTTCACGGAAACTTGATTTGATCGGCAACTCAATGATACGACCTGATGGATTTGCCATTAACCCACGCATACCTGCTAACTGAGTAAAGTTAGATGCGTTACCACGAGCCCCTGAATCACTCATCATAAAGATTGGGTTAGAACGATCCAACGTGCCCATTAGTTTATCTTGAATTACGTCTTTTGCTTCACTCCAAATTGAGATAACACGGTCATAACGTTCCTCTTCGGTAATTAAACCGCGACGGAATTGCTTAAGCACTCGTTCAACCTTCGCTTCAGCATCATCGAGGATTTCTCTCTTCTCTGGTAAGACCACAATATCTGCAACCCCAACAGTAATACCAGCTTTAGTTGAGTATTTAAACCCTAATGACTTCATACTATCAAGCATTTTAGATGTCTCAGTAATCTTAAATTTCTTAAAGACTTCAGCGATAATATCTCCTAGGAAACCTTTCTTGAACGGAAGGACAACATCTCGTTCAGCAAAGACTTCTTTAACATTAGAGTTTTTAGGAACGAGGTACTTCTCAGGTGTAGCTACCTCTAAGTTCGTTGCTGTTGGTTCATTTACATATGGGAATGATGCCGGTAAAATTTCGTTAAAGATCAACTTGCCGACAGTCGTTAGTAACAACTTGTCATTTTCATCTTCTCTAAACGTTGACTTTCCTAATGAATCTACCGGAATCGCTATTCGACTATGCAGATGGACATATCCATTTTGATAAGCGATTAATGCTTCATCAGTATCTTTAAAGACAGAACCTTCACCTTTTGCATCTTTACGCTCCATCGTTAAGTAATAGTTACCAAGAACCATATCCTGAGATGGTGTAACAACTGGTTTCCCATCCTTTGGATTTAAGATGTTTTGCGCTGCAAGCATTAAAATACGAGCTTCAGCTTGTGCTTCTGCTGATAAAGGTACGTGAACAGCCATTTGGTCACCATCAAAGTCAGCGTTATACGCTGTACACACGAGTGGGTGAAGCTTGATCGCACGGCCCTCAACAAGTGTCGGTTCAAATGCTTGGATCCCTAATCGGTGAAGAGTAGGGGCACGGTTAAGTAGTACAGGGTGCTCCTTAATTACTTCTTCAAGGACATCCCAAACTTCAGGTTGAATGCGCTCGACTTTACGTTTTGCACTCTTAATGTTATGAGCAAGTCCTTTACTTACAAGCTCTTTCATAACAAAAGGCTTGAACAACTCGAGAGCCATTTCTTTTGGAAGCCCACACTGATACATTTTCAACTGTGGTCCTACAACGATAACCGAACGACCAGAGTAGTCAACACGCTTACCAAGAAGGTTTTGACGGAAACGCCCTTGCTTCCCTTTTAACATATGCGATAGTGACTTTAATGGACGGTTACCAGGACCAGTTACCGGACGCCCACGACGGCCATTATCGATCAAGGCATCAACAGCCTCTTGAAGCATACGCTTTTCGTTTTGGACAATGATGTTCGGGGCGCCTAAATCTAATAAACGCTTCAATCGATTGTTACGATTAATCACACGACGATACAGGTCGTTTAAATCAGACGTGGCAAAACGACCACCATCTAATTGAACCATCGGACGCAATTCTGGCGGAATGACTGGTAAGACGTCTAAGACCATCCATGACGGATCATTCCCTGAATTACGGAACGCTTCTAATACTTCAAGGCGCTTAATTGCACGCGTACGTCTTTGACCTTGTGCAGTAACTAACTCTTCTTTTAAGGCATCAACCTCTTTATCAAGGTCAATGTCAGCTAGTAGTTTGCGAATGGCTTCTGCACCCATTTGCGCAGTAAACGAACGTCCGTACTTGTCATAGTATGAACGGTATTCTTTTTCAGAGAGTAGTTGCTTCTTCTCTAATGGTGTATCCCCAGCATCTGTCACGACGTAAGAAGCAAAGTAGATCACTTCTTCTAATGAACGAGGTGACATATCAAGAACAAGCCCCATACGACTTGGGATACCTTTGAAATACCAAATGTGCGATACAGGTGCGGCTAGTTCAATGTGACCCATACGTTCACGACGAACTTTTGCCCGTGTAACTTCAACACCACAACGGTCACAAACTACCCCTTTGTAGCGGACACGCTTATATTTCCCACAATGACATTCCCAATCTTTTGTCGGACCGAAAATTCGTTCACAGAACAAGCCGTCTTTCTCAGGCTTTAATGTACGATAATTGATCGTTTCAGGTTTTTTAACTTCCCCGCGTGACCATGAACGGATTTTATTCGGCGAAGCAAGACCTATTTTCATATATTCGAAATTATTTACATCTATCAAGGGGCCAACCTCCCTTTTCATCTTCAAGGTTCTAGAAGGTTATTCAGTTAGGACAATCCCTCAAGTAAACATTCATCACAATAACAGCCAGACGAGCTTCACATAGTTCTAGAGACCGCACTTGAGATAGTCGTTACTTGAATGGGACAGTCCCATTGAATAATTACTTTTCATTAACCGTCGCATCGTTCGAATCAATATTTAAGTTCAACTTCTCATTTGTTTGTTCTTCTTCATCATCAAGTTCTTTCATCTCAATTTCTTCTTCAGTACTTGAAAGCATTTTAACATCCATACCAAGACTTTGTAGTTCTTTAATTAGAACTTTAAATGACTCAGGTACACCTGGTTCTGGTACATTTTCACCTTTAACAATTGCTTCATACGTTTTCACACGACCAACAACATCGTCTGACTTAACGGTAAGAATTTCTTGTAACGTATAAGCAGCACCATAAGCCTCAAGTGCCCATACTTCCATCTCACCAAAACGCTGTCCACCAAATTGCGCTTTACCACCTAATGGCTGTTGCGTTACGAGTGAGTATGGACCAGTAGAACGAGCATGGAGTTTATCATCAACCATGTGCGCTAGCTTAATCATGTACATGATTCCAACTGAGACGCGATTATCAAACGGCTCACCTGTACGGCCATCATATAAGATTGTTTTTCCATCACGAGCCATGCCCGCTTCTTCAAGCGTATCCCATACATCTTCTTCTGTTGCTCCATCAAATACCGGCGATGCTGTATGGATACCTAGCTTACGAGCAGCCATTCCGAGGTGAAGTTCAAGCACTTGTCCGATATTCATTCGCGAAGGTACCCCTAGTGGGTTTAACATGATATCAATCGGTGTTCCATCTGGTAAATAAGGCATATCTTCCTCTGGTAGGATTCTTGAGATAACACCTTTGTTACCGTGGCGACCGGCCATTTTATCCCCTTCGTGAATTTTTCTCTTTTGAACAATGTATACACGCACAAGTTGGTTTACACCTGGCGGTAGTTCATCCCCATCTTCACGGTTAAAAATTTTCACATCTAATACGATTCCATCACCGCCGTGAGGGGCACGTAATGAAGTATCACGAACCTCACGAGCTTTCTCACCAAAAATTGCGTGAAGCAGGCGTTCTTCAGCAGTTAACTCTGTTACACCTTTTGGCGTTACTTTCCCAACAAGGATATCGCCGTCCTTCACTTCAGCCCCAACGCGAATAATGCCTCGCTCATCAAGGTTTTTAAGTGCATCTTCACCGACATTTGGTATGTCACGTGTGATTTCTTCAGGTCCGAGCTTCGTATCACGAGCCTCTGATTCATATTCTTCAATATGAACAGATGTATAGACATCATCTTTTACGAGACGCTCACTTAAGATAATCGCATCTTCATAGTTATAACCATCCCAAGTCATAAAGCCAACCATCACGTTTCGCCCAAGTGCCATTTCACCTTTTTCCATCGAAGGACCATCAGCTAAGATCTCACGATACTCAACAACATCTCCTTCACTAACAATCGGACGCTGGTTGTAACTCGTACCTTGGTTCGAACGAATGAATTTCTGAAGTTTATATTTATCAAGGTCACCTTTAATTTCTTTTCCGTCAACAACTTCTGTACGACGCACCCAGACCTCTTTTGCGGTTACACGTTCAACGACACCAGGGTGTTTGGCAACAATTGCAGCTCCAGAGTCTTTCGCAGATACATGCTCCATCCCTGTACCGACAATTGGTGACTCAGGTACAAGTAATGGGACAGCTTGACGCTGCATGTTCGCACCCATAAGTGCACGGTTAGAGTCATCGTTTTCTAAGAATGGGATACAAGACGTCGCTGCGGATACAACCTGCTTAGGTGAAACGTCCATATAATCGATACGATCCCGTGGGACAACGGTGTTTTCACCACGGAAACGAGCGATGATGTTTTCGTCAACAAACGAACCATCGTCAGCCACCTTCGCATTTGCCTGAGCAACCACATAGTTATCCTCTTCATCTGCCGTTAAATAATCAATTTGATCGATTAACTTTCCAGTCTCTGGATCAACACGACGATATGGTGTTTCCATAAAGCCGAATTCATTAACTTTCGCATACGATGAAAGTGAGTTAATTAGACCGATGTTTGGCCCCTCTGGCGTTTCAATCGGACACATACGGCCATAGTGAGAATAGTGAACGTCACGAACCTCAAAACCAGCGCGTTCACGAGTTAAACCACCTGGCCCTAAAGCTGATAAACGACGCTTATGTGTTAACTCTGCTAATGGATTCGTCTGATCCATAAACTGAGACAACTGCGAACTTCCAAAGAACTCCTTAATAGAAGCGATCACTGGGCGGATATTAATTAACGCCTGAGGTGTGATCATGTTTGGATCTTGGATCGACATTCTCTCACGAACAACACGTTCCATTCTTGAAAGGCCAATACGGAATTGGTTCTGTAACAATTCACCAACTGAGCGGAGTCGACGGTTTCCAAGGTGATCAATATCGTCAGTATCACCGACACCATGTAGTAAATTGAAGAAATAGTTAATTGATGCAATGATGTCACCAGGGGTAATATGCTTAACATCCTTTTCAATTAGACCATTTCCGATTACTTTAATCGTACGCTCACCTTCTTGGTCATCAGGTGAGTAGATAAGAATCGACTGCAAGTCAATATCTTCATCTTCAATAACTCCGCCAGACACATTCACACGACGGAAGCCAACATTGTTTTCTAAATATGGCAAAACGCGATCTAGAGTTCTACGGTCAAGTTGCGTTCCTTCTTCGGCAATCACTTCACCTGTCTCTGGGTCGACTAACGTTTCAGCTAAACGCTGGTTGAATAGACGATTTTTAATATGAAGTTTCTTGTTAATCTTATATCGGCCTACATTTGCTAGATCATAGCGTTTTGGATCAAAGAAGCGAGAGTCAAGCAAGCTCTTTGCATTCTCTACTGTAGGCGGTTCACCTGGTCGTAAGCGCTCATAGATCTCTAATAACGCCTTATCAGTATCATCAGTATTATCTTTTTCTAATGAGTTTCTTAAGTACTCGTCTTCACCAAGAAGATCGATAATCTCTTGATCAGCACCGAAACCAAGCGCACGTAAAAGAACCGTAACAGGAATCTTCCTAGTACGATCTATCCTAACGTAAACAATATCTTTCGCATCAGTTTCAAGCTCTAACCATGCTCCACGGTTCGGAATAACTGTCGCCGTAAAGCCTTTTTTACCATTTTTATCGATTTTTTTACTGTAATACACGCTCGGTGAACGAACAAGCTGTGAAACGATGACACGTTCTGCCCCATTAATAATAAACGTACCTGTTTCTGTCATCAGCGGGAAGTCACCCATGAAGACTTCTTGTTCTTTCACTTCGCCAGTTTCTTTGTTAATCAAACGTACCTTTACACGTAGTGGTGCAGCATACGTTACATCTCGTTCCTTCGATTCATCGACAGAGTATTTAGGTTCTCCTAGACTATAGTCTATAAACTCTAACACTAAATTGCCTGTGAAATCTTGAATCGGGGAGATGTCTTGAAACATTTCTCGCAATCCTTCATCAAGAAACCATTGATAAGAAGCTGTTTGGATCTCAATTAAGTTGGGAAGTTCCAACACTTCATTGATTCTAGCATAGCTTCTTCGTTGGCGGTGGCGTCCATACTGAACTAGTTGACCTGTCAACTGATTCACCCCTCAAATCTCGCGTTTTATTATATTCACCTTTACTTAGCAGTTTGGACAAATCAAGCACTAAATTAAACAAACTGCTAAACAAAAGAAAAAATGGTTTATGTAAAACCACAAATTCCCTTAAGCTATCGATTATAATAGTATAACCAGTTCCATCCACTTTATACTCTAAAGATACTATTGACAGATCAAGATTCCTTGATCTAGAAAATGGCAGTTATACGCATTTAATAACACTACCACAATACGGTTTAATAGTCAATTATTTTATCGCTTTTACAATATAGTAGCCCTTTTTCTTAGTGACTACCTCAACAATTGTAAACATTGATTCTAACTTCTCTATCGCCGATGGTGCACCTTGCTTCTTCTGAATAACCACCCATAGTTCACCACCATCCAACATATAATGATAGGCGTCTTCAAACAGTTGGTGAACGACTTTCTTACCAGCACGGATTGGAGGATTCGTCAAAATACTAGCAAAGTCGCGTTGTTTTACATTAGTAAACAGATCACTTTGCTCAATCGCTACGTTATTGACTTTATTGTTCTCGGCATTTTTTTTGGCTAACTCAATGGCTCTTTCATTAATGTCTACCATAAAAATGTTTCGCAATTGAAATTCCTTTGCCAATGCAATCCCTATCGGTCCATAACCGCAACCTACATCTAATATCGGCCCATCTTCGGCGGGCAATTGAAAATGCTCAATCAGTAACCGACTGCCAAAGTCTACTTCCTTTTTTGAAAAGACTCCTCGGTCTGAAGTGAAACTCAACGCATGACCTCGTAACTCATACGTCCATGTTTGTTCATCGCTTCCGACTTCAGGTTTTCTTGAATAATAATGTTGAGTCATCGTCTATCTCCCTTTCCTAGACCATAGCCTACCTACTTATTTATCACTAGTATTCCCGAAAGGGTATGTAATAAAAACCTTAGATTATCATAGATAAAAGGTAATAAAAAAAGCCCGCAATAGTGCGAGCTTTTTTTATTAGTTATCAAAAGACTACTTAAGTTCGATAGTTGCTCCAGCATCTTCAAGCTTAGATTTCATTTCTTCAGCTTCGTCTTTAGAAACAGCTTCTTTGATTGTTTCAGGAGCACCGTCAACTAGTGCTTTTGCTTCTTTAAGTCCAAGACCAGTGATTTCGCGAACAACTTTGATTACGTTGATCTTAGATGCACCAGCAGCCTCAAGAACTACGTCAAATTCAGTTTTCTCTTCAGCGCCACCTTCAGCAGCTCCACCAGCTACAGCTACAGGAGCAGCAGCAGTTACACCAAATTCTTCTTCGATTGCTTTTACTAGGTCGTTAAGCTCTAGTACAGTCATTTCTTTAATTGCTTCAATGATTTGTTCTTTACTCATTTTCATGTTCCTCCCTATTATCTCAGTTTAAAATTAGATTCCGATTCAATCGGTTGTATAAATAAATCTTACGCGCCTTGTTCTTCTTTTTGATCTGCAACAGCTTTTGAAGCCAATGCGAAGTTTCGCATAGGTGCTTGTAGCACACTAAGAAGCATAGAAAGAAGTCCATCTCGAGATGGTAGTTCAGCAAGTGCTTTAACATCTTCAACAGCTACAACTGAACCTTCCATAACACCCGCTTTAATTTCAAGGGCTTCATGCTCTTTTGCGAAGTTATTTAAAATTTTAGCTGGTGCGATTACATCATCTGCACTTGTAGCAATCGCAGTTGGCCCAACAAGTTGCTCATCAAGGTCAGTTAAACCAACCTCAGCAGTCGCACGACGAGCTAATTTGTTTTTGTAAACTTTAAATTCCACTCCTGCTTCTCGAAGCTGTTTACGAAGTTCAGTAACTTCAGCAACATTTAAACCGCGGTAGTCTACAAGAACTGAAGACTTACCATCACGTAGTTTCTCAGCGATTTCAGAAACTACCTGCTTTTTCTGTTCGATTACGCTCATACTTACACCTCCTATGGTCATTTCGATCATACCGTATAAGAGTCATATAAAAAGCCTCTATGCATAGACATAGAGGCATTGTATACAGAGTATCTGGATAACAACCTCGGTAGGGAATTAAGCCGGTAAGGCACCTACTGTCTACGGTATGAAAATTTCTATAAAATTTTCAAATGCTAATGAACTTGGATAAGCTCACAACACTTAAATAATTATATATAATTGATATCAAGAAGTCAATACTTATTTAACAGCAGACGCTACATTAATTTTCAAGCCAGGTCCCATTGTTGAAGCAACAGCAATATTCTTCATGTATGTTCCTTTTGCTGCAGCAGGCTTAGCCTTCACTAATGTATCAATGATTGTGTTGAAGTTTTCAACTAGCTTATCTGTGTCAAAAGAAACTTTCCCGATTGGTGCATGGATATTTCCAGCCTTATCAACACGGTACTCAACTTTACCAGCTTTGATTTCATTCACAGCTTTTTCAACTTCGAATGTAACTGTGCCAGTTTTAGGGTTCGGCATTAAGCCTTTTGGCCCTAACACACGACCAAGCTTACCAACTTGTCCCATCATGTCAGGAGTAGCTACGATTACATCAAACTCAAACCAACCTTGGTTGATTTTGTTGATGTAGTCTTCATCTCCAACGTAGTCAGCACCAGCTTCTTCAGCTTCTTTTGCTTTTTCGCCTTTTGCGAATACTAGTACGCGTTGTGTTTTACCTGTTCCATTTGGAAGAACAACAGCTCCACGGATTTGTTGATCAGCTTTTTTAGGGTCAACACCTAAACGAACTGCAACTTCAACTGTCTCATCGAAAGAAGCAGTTGCTGTTTTCTTAACTAATTCGATCGCTTCTTCAATTTGATATTGTGTCTCACGATCAACAAGTTTTACTGCATCTTGATACTTTTTACCTTTTTTAGCCAATTTCATTTCCTCCTCGAATGTGGTTTTAGCGGTAATACCTCCCACTAATAAAGGTTGCGAACCTAAAACTAGGTAAGGAGTAACTCCTCTGCTCGCAACCTTCTGTAAAAAAACCTAAACATTAGTCTTCAACAACGATACCCATACTACGAGCTGTTCCTTCAACCATACGCATTGCAGCTTCAACATCTGCTGCGTTAAGGTCAGGTTGTTTTAATTCAGCAATCTCACGTACTTTATCACGTTTGATTGTAGCAACCTTGGTAATATGCGGTTCACCAGAACCAGACTCGATACCAGCTGCTTTCTTAAGAAGT
This sequence comes from Desertibacillus haloalkaliphilus, assembly GCF_019039105.1. Lineage (NCBI taxonomy): Bacteria > Bacillati > Bacillota > Bacilli > Caryophanales > Bacillaceae > Desertibacillus > Desertibacillus haloalkaliphilus. The sequence continues at coordinate 46,426 of NZ_JAHPIV010000019.1, forward strand.
ACAGCAGCAGGTGGGGTCTTTGTAATAAATGTAAAGGAACGGTCTTCAAATACTGTAATTTCAACCGGAATAATTAAACCAGCTTGATCAGAAGTACGAGCATTGAATTCTTTACAAAAGCCCATAATATTTACACCAGCTTGTCCTAGTGCAGGCCCTACTGGCGGCGCTGGATTTGCTTTTCCAGCAGGAATTTGTAATTTAACAACTTTAATTACCTTTTTAGCCACGCGACACACCTCCTTAGTCCGTGATGTGGTAACCGGGTTCTAAAAACCCTCCCACTCATTACCTTCCTAGTTGATTAGGCAAGGTGTTCAATATTCAGTATCAAACACAAGAATTTTATCACTTCTAAAAAAAGATATCAAGTCTTTTTAGAATTAAATCTTTTCCACCTGAGTGAAATCCAATTCTACTGGGGTTTCACGACCAAACATATTAACGTGAACTTTGACCTTTTGTTTCTCTGTTTCGATCTCTTCAATCGTACCGATAAAGTTCGCAAACGGCCCTTCCTTCACTTTAACAGATTCTTTTATATCAAAATCAATGTCTGCTTTTGGTTCATTAACGCCCATTTGTTTTAAGATTGAATCAACTTCCTCAGGTAATAGCGGGGTCGGTTTTGACCCAGCACCAGAAGAGCCAACAAATCCTGTAACACCTGGAGTGTTTCTCACAACATACCAAGAATCGTCAGTCATCACCATTTCTACAATGACGTACCCTGGAAACACTTTTCGAGTGACCGATTTACTCTTTCCATCTTTAACCTCAGTTTCTTCCTCAACAGGAACTAAAACTCTAAAGATTTTATCCGTCATTTCCATGGACTCGACACGTTTTTCTAGATTTGTCTTTACTTTATTTTCATACCCCGAATACGTATGAACTACATACCAATTTTTCTCCATGCCGAATAGGACAAATGTGTCCTTCCCTCCTCTATGGATTAATCTACTTGTTACTTCAATTGTTGAGTCAGCTAGAGACCTATCCTAGAATGGCTCTCACTAAAGAAGAGATCCCTAAATCTACAATTGCAAAGAAAACTGAAATAAAGAAAACTGTACCGATTACAATCCAAGTATATCTTGTTAGCTCCTTACGTGTCGGCCAACTTACTCTTTTCATTTCTCGCACAACGTCTTGTAGAAACTTACCAAAACTCTTCACACCACCAGCCATATCGCCACCTCCAGCACCTGTAAAATCAAGCATTGTCTTCATAGGCTATGTTCATCAAACCTCTATCTCATCCGTTCTCTTCTTAAAGATAAAAAGACAATAAAAAAAAGAACCGCTGCTACGTTATTTTGTTTCTTGATGAAGGGTATGAGCACTACATGTTTTACAAAACTTTTTCATTTCAATGCGGTCGGTGTGTGTTTGTTTATTCTTTTCTGTTGTATAATTGCGTGATTTACACGTCGTGCATGCAAGTATAATTTTATTCCGCATTGAATCACCCCCAAAATAGGAAAAACAATTCATTACATACTTTTCAAATTTACCATACGGTTATTTTAGTGTCAATGTAACGACGCTATAATTGCTTCTACCTGTGCAACAAGTGCAGTGGGGCGACATTCATCAGCCTTTGTTGGAAAGTAACCTATCAAAATAGCAATAGACTTGTCATCAAGTCTAACCAATTCCTAAACTTTCATTCATGTAACACAAAAAAAACAGAGGTAGGTCCTCCCTCTGTCTTTATAAACTAACGCCCTTTAGTTCAACATAACGTTCTAACTTTCTTTTTACACGTTGCAAGGCATTATCGATTGATTTGACATGACGATTTAAATCAACAGAAATCTCTTGATAGGAGCGCCCATCTAAATAAAGTCGCAACACTTTGCGCTCTAGGTCACTTAAGATTTCACTCATCTTCGTTTCGATATCATCGAATTCTTCTTGGTTTATAATTAATTCCTCTGGATCAGTTACTTTTGTTCCACAGATGACATCAAGGAGCGTACGATCAGATTCTTCGTCATAGAGTGGCTTATCAAGCGAAACGTACGAATTCAATGGAATATGCTTCTGCCTTGTTGCCGTCTTTATCGCAGTAATAATTTGCCTTGTAATACACAGTTCCGCAAAAGCTTTGAATGAAGAGAGCTTGTCCCCTTTGAAATCACGGATCGCCTTATATAAACCGATCATCCCCTCTTGGACGATGTCTTCATGATCAGCTCCAATTAAAAAATAGGATCTCGCTTTTGCACGGACAAAGTTCTTATATTTATTTATTAAATATTCGAGGGCAGCACTGTCACCCTCTCGAACTCGGTCTACGATATGCTCGTCTTCTATTTGCTCAAAATTAGGATGTACTTTCTCCTTGAGGTCCATGCTCACTACTATCCCTCCGACCTTCGCTTTGTAAGTTTAAAATCATTATATAGCAACGCTTACATGAGCGTCAACAGCTTAACGCTCGCCTCGACGCCATTTTTCAAAAATTTCAACAATTTCTTTTGAAAGCGGTAATTTTGTCGAAGGTTCGTGTTTTTTCGTCTTTTCGACAACCTTTCCAATTCCCTGTTCAATCGTCTTCATTTCGATTAGCAGTTCACGAGCTGATTTCCTTAATGCTCCATTTCCGAAAATCACCGATTGCTCCGTATAATCAGATGTCGCCACATACACACGCGTTTCGATGTTCTTTAGTTCTAACACAAGCTTTTCAATACGTTCATCCGCCGTCTCATTTTCACGCGTATAAATGACATCAACACGAAAGTTATGATATTTCTTGCCCACACCATAAACCATGTGGGCATCAAAGATAATAATGACCTTATAGCCGGTATACGCTTGATATTCCGCCATTTTTTCAACAAGAAGATCACGAGCACCTGCTAAATCATTTTCTTTAAGCTTGGTTAGCTCAGGCCAAGCACCAATGATATTGTAGCCATCTACTAACAAAACATCGCCCATACTATTCGCTTCCTAGCAAATGGCGTTTCCGATAAACCTCGTACATAAGTAGACTCGCTGCTACTGAAGCATTTAAAGATGTGACATGCCCTACCATTGGTATTTTTATTAAGAAATCGCACTTTTCCTTGACAAGACGGCTGATTCCTTTACCTTCACTTCCAATCACAAGGCCAACTGGCAAATCAAACGTAGACTCGCGATAATCTTCCTTTGCACTCGCATCTGTTCCTACAAACCAAAGACCACGCTTCTTCAATTCATCCATTGTCCGAGCTAGATTAGTCACACGCGCCACTGGTACATATTCAATCGCACCCGTTGACGCCTTGGCAACGACTTGCGTTAATCCAACCGCACGACGTTTCGGAATAATGACTCCGTGAGCCCCCACAGCATCCGCTGTACGAAGAATAGAACCGAGGTTATGTGGGTCCTCCACCTCATCTAAAACGATAAAAAACGGATCTTCATTCGCCTTTTCTGCCTTAGCGAATAAATCGTCAATCTCTGCATATTCATAGGCTGCAACAGAAGCAACCACCCCCTGATGGTTTGGCGTATTAACGAGTTGTTCCAGCTTCTTTTTAGGCACATGCTGAACAAGGACACCATTGTCTTTTGCCATTTGCACAACCTTACCCATTTGACCTTTGTTTGCACCCTCTGCGATCCAGATCTTATTAATCGAGTGCCCCGAACGTAAAGCCTCTAATATGGGGTTTTTCCCTACAATAAATTCTTTACTCATCCTTCCTCACTCCTTTCTACCCTTGCTCACTTTTTTCAAACATATAAGCAATGATTTCGTCCATTCTTTTATAATTATTATTTAAGTAATGATAGCCTAGCAGAGCTTCAAATGCCGTACTATAACGGTACGTATTTAGGTCGGTGTTCTTCGGCACAGATCCTGACTTCGCATTTCTGCCCCTCATCACAACGGCAACCTCTTCATCATTAAGCCATTCCTCATCAAGAAGACTGCGTATGACGACCGCTTGTGCTTTAGCTGACACATATTTGGTTGCTTCGGTATGTAGGCGGTTTGGTCTCACTTTACCAGAAGCGATCAGGTGATACCGCACATACGTATCTAATACAGCATCACCCATATACGCTAGTGCTAATGCATTAAGTTGTTTAACATCAATAGAAACTTCTTCTAACTTCATCATCACTTATGACCTCTTCCAACGCACACCTTGAGGTGTATCTTCTAAAATAATTCCTAATTCCTTTAAGTTATCACGAATCTCGTCTGCTGTTGCAAAGTCACGGTCTTTACGAGCTTGGTTACGCTTCTCTATTAGCTGTTCGATTTCTTCATCGAGAAGTTCATCACTGTCATTTGCAACCTCTATCCCCAATACATCTGCAAACTCCTGAAATTGTGCTATAAAGCTCTCTAACACTTGTTTTGATGATTGGTCTTCTCGCAAATAAACATTCGCCTCTTTAACTAAATCAAATAAAACAGCGATCGCATTGGCACTATTAAAATCATCATCCATTTCCTCGATAAACGCTGTTTTAAAGGCACTAATTTTTTGTTGCCACCCGTCAATATCTTCTCCAAGATCTGCACTTTCCTGCAAGCGATGCTGTAGGTTTGCAACAGTAGTTTTAATTCGTTCTAAGCCACTCTTTGCACTCTCTAGCAATTCAGCACTAAAGTTAATCGGACTTCGATAATGAGCCATTAACATGAAAAAGCGCACAACTTCTGGCGGATGTTGTTGAATAATGTCATGGACTAACACAAAGTTTCCGAGCGACTTCGACATTTTTTCATTATCAATCTTAATATAACCATTATGAAGCCAATAATTTGCCATTTTTGCTTCATTTAAAGCTTCGGATTGAGCAATTTCATTTTCATGATGGGGGAAGGTAAGATCTTGGCCACCTGCATGAATATCAATCGTGTCGCCTAAATATTTTTTTACCATTGCTGAACATTCAATATGCCAACCTGGTCGTCCTTTCCCCCATGGACTATCCCATGAAATTTCTCCGTCCTTAGCTGCTTTCCAAAGTGCAAAATCAAGTGGGTCGGCTTTTCGTTGGTCAACTTCGATGCGCGAACCTAACTGCAAATCTTCAATCGATTGGTCTGATAACTGTCCATAGTTTTCAAATTTTGCCGTTCTGAAGTATACATCCCCTTGAGATTCATAGGCATAGCCTTTTTCGATTAATCGTTCTATAAACTCGATAATCTCAGGCATTGTCTCTGTTACACGTGGATGATGATCAGCCTTTTTAACACCAAGAGCGCTCGTATCATCATGGTAAGCTTTAATAAACCGCTCTGCAATCGTCGGCACATCTTCCCCGAGTTCTTTTGCTGCTTTAATTAACTTATCATCAACGTCTGTAAAGTTCGAAATATATTGAACGTCATAGCCACGGTACTCTAAATAACGACGGACCATGTCAAATGAAATCGCCGGTCTTGCATTACCAATGTGAATGTAATTATATACAGTTGGACCACATACATACATTTTCACTTTCCCTTTTTCAAGCGGAACAAACGGCTCTTTTTTCCTCGTTAACGTATTATAAACTTCAATTGCCACCTTGGATCACTCCCTCTACATTATCCCTATCTTTGATATTTATTATATTTATAGACGATTAACTCGTTCATATTTTTTTGATTCTTCAAGTTCTGCTCGTAATTGCTCAATCTCTTCTTCTAGCTCACGAAACTTATCAGCGATTGGGTCTGGAAGCTTATGGTGATCTAAATTTTGTTTCACTTTCACACCATCTTGCATAACAATTTGACCTGGAATCCCCACAACCGTTGAGTTCGGAGGCACTTCCTTTAAGACAACAGATCCAGCACCAATTCTTGAGTTTTTCCCAATCGTAAATGAGCCAAGAACCTTTGCCCCTGAGGCAATAAGAACATTATCCTCAACGGTCGGATGGCGCTTCCCTTTTTCTTTTCCTGTACCTCCTAAGGTAACTCCTTGATAAATCGTTACATTATCACCAATCTCACATGTTTCCCCAATCACAACACCCATACCATGGTCAATAAACAAACGCTGACCAATAACTGCCCCCGGATGGATTTCGATCCCTGTAATAAAACGACTGACTTGCGATAATAACCGAGCTAAAAAGTAGATCTTTTTTTTCCAAAACCAGTGTGCAACTCGATGCGACCAAATCGCGTGGACACCTGAATAAGAAAAGACGACTTCTAACCGACTTCTAGCAGCTGGATCTTGCTCAAAAACGACATCAATGTCATTTAATAATGTTCGAAACATCATTACTCACTCTCCCCATATTTTACTTTTAGAGTCTGTTCAAAAAGGGTGTCTCCCTCGTTTGAACACGATCATTTAAAGCTTATTTTTCTCTATTAAAACCGGTTAGCTGTACTAAAAAAAAGCGTCACTGTGCCTTCATATAGCACAGAGACGCTTCCCACGCGGTTCCACTCTGTTTAAGTAGTAACTACTCCACTTCTTTACTATAACGGTTAAGTAACCGCCCTTACCTACTTACGTTCAATAAGGGACTCAAAGGTGCATGTTCAGAATACGTCTCTTAAACCACTTTCAGCCTAGATGGTTCTCTCTTATGAAGAGTTCGTAAACTTACTTTTCCTTTTCATCGTTCAAGTATTTAGTTGTTAGTTAAGTAATTGCTTCACACGGCTAGCGACTACCTCTTTGCCAAGCAACTCAATCGAGTTCGGCAACTCTGGGCCATGTGTCTGCCCTGTTGTTGCTACTCGAATTGGCATAAACAATTTCTTCCCCTTTTGTCCTGTCGCCTTTTGTGTTGCTTTAACTGCTGCTTTAATAGTTGTTGCTGTAAATTCCTCTAATTGTTCGATTTCAGTAACAAACTGAGCTAGAACATCATTGACTTGTTCACCAGCTAACACTTCTTTCGCATCAGCATCATAGTCAATATCTGTTTTAAAGAATAGCTCTGTTAGTTCAACAATCTCAGCACCATAATGCATTTGTTCCTGATAAAGTGAAATCAAGCTAGTTGCCCATTCACGTTGTTCTTCACTTAACTCCTCAGGTAATTTACCTGCTTTGATTAAATGAGGAAGGGCCAAGTCAACAACTCGCTCAAGGTCAGCTTCTTTCATATAACGGTTGTTCATCCAAGCTAGTTTATCAGTATCAAAAACAGCCGGTGCTTTTGAGACACGCTCAAGACTAAATTGCTCAATTAACTCATCTTTTGAAAAGATTTCTTCTTCTCCTACTGGAGACCAACCAAGTAATGCTAAGAAGTTAACAATCGCCTCTGGTAAATAGCCAAGCTCTTTATATTGTTCGACGAATTGAATAATCGACTCATCACGTTTACTCATTTTCTGACGATCAGGGTTTAAGATTAATGATGCATGAGCAAACTTCGGTGATTCCCAGCCAAATGCTTGATATAATAATACTTGTCGTGGGGCATTTGATAAATGCTCCTCTCCCCGAATGACATGAGAAATCTCCATTAAATGGTCATCAATCACAACCGCAAAGTTGTACATTGGGATCCCATCTTTTCTTGCAATAACAAAGTCACCAATGCCATCAGTATCAAAGCTAACTTTTCCACGAATCGTATCATCGACGACAATCGACTGTCCTTCAGGAACACGGAAACGAATCACAGGTTTAATCCCTTTTGCTTCATAGGCTTGTCGTTGCTCCTCTGTTAAGTTACGGTCACGTCCGCTATATTTAGGCATCTCTCCACGTGCAAGCTGGGCTTGGCGTTCTTCTTCTAGCTCTTCTTCAGTCATATAACAGTAATATGCTTTACCTTCATCTAAGAGCTTATCAATATATTTTGTATAAATATCTATACGCTCCATACAACTATATGGGCCGTAATCCCCACCAACATCGATACTCTCATCCCAGTCAATGCCTAGCCACTTAAGGCTGTCCATCAACTTTTCTTTTGCATCACCGACATTACGGGCTTGGTCTGTATCTTCAATACGCATAATGAAACTTCCGCCCTGATTTCTCGCGTATAGGTAATTAAATAGTGCAGAGCGTGCACCACCAATATGTAAATGCCCCGTGGGACTTGGAGCAAAACGCACTCGTACCTTATTTGACATCTATGACACCTTCCATTTCTTATATGTTGTACTTATTTTACCACCAAACGCCTAGTTATGGTCAACCTTTTCCCCGCTTTAAGGAATTCTCATTTAACTGCGCTCAAGAAGGATAACAGCTTGTGCAGCTATCCCTTCTTCACGTCCAGTGAAGCCAAGTTTCTCGGTTGTTGTTGCTTTAACATTGACTTGTTCAACCTCACCCTCAACTAACTCTGCTATCCGCTGTCTCATCTGATCAATGTATGGCGCCATTTTGGGCTTTTGGGCCATAATTGTACAGTCAAGATTCCCTAACTTATAGCCTTTGTTTGTAACGATCTCCCATACATGTGTAAGTAACTTTGCGGAATCGGCATCTTTAAAGGCTGGATCTGTATCCGGGAAGTGCTTGCCGATATCACCTTCGCCGATGGCGCCCAATGCAGCATCTGCAATTGTATGTAAAAGAACATCTGCGTCTGAATGACCTAATAACCCTAAATGGTGTGGAATCGTAATTCCGCCAATAATTAAAGGCCTACCTTCTACTAACTGATGAACGTCAAAACCTTGTCCAATCCTCATGGTTTCTCTCTCCGTTTCGTTTCCATAATCGCCTTCGCAAAAACTAAATCCTCAGGCGTTGTTAATTTTATATTTAAATAATCACCACTAACGATGGCTACAGCTTGTCCACTCTGTTCAACAAGACTTGCATCGTCTGTCCCAAGAAAGTTCGCTATTTCAGCTTCCTTATGCGCTTGCTTGATTAAAGACAGATGAAAAGCTTGTGGGGTTTGGATCGCCCACAAGCTTGATCGCTCCATTGTTTCAACAACAAAGTCAGCATCGACACGCTTAATCGTATCCTTAACAGGGACAGCTAAGGTTGCCGCTCCAATAGTCTTTGCTTTGTTAACGAGGTTGTTTAAGTGTTTCTCTTCAACAAATGGTCTCGCCCCGTCATGAACTAAAACAATCTCGCTCTCTTCTACAGCCTTCAAACCGTTATAAACACTTTGTTGACGCTCAGACCCACCTGCTACTATTTTAGTGGCTTTCGATAGTTTATGGGCAACTAAGAGTGACTTTACCTGCTCCGTTTCACGTTGATTGGCAACAACAATAATTTCTTTACAGTTTTCATCTGCTTCAAAAATAGCTAGCGTATGAATAATGACTGGCTTTCCTTCTAGTTCGATAAATTGTTTGTTTTGTCCAGCTTGCATTCGTTTCCCTTGACCTGCTGCTGGTATGACTACTGAGTAATTCATCTATTCTCACCGTTTCTATCACTTCATCTAAAGTGCTTTTTCTAACAATTTAGGCTTTGCAAAGATCATCCGACCTGCACTTGTTTGCAGAACACTCGTAACAATGACGTCTATTTGCTTTCCGATGTAATCACGTCCACCTTCAACGACAATCATCGTCCCATCATCTAGATAGGCTACCCCTTGATTATGTTCCTTACCGTCTTTGATAACTTGAACATTCAATTCTTCTCCTGGTAACACAACCGGTTTAACTGCATTTGCGAGGTCATTGATATTTAAGACGGGTACACCTTGTAACTCACAGACCTTATTTAAGTTAAAGTCATTCGTTACAACAACACCTGTCAGCAATTTCGCTAATTTCACGAGTTTACTATCAACTTCTTGAATTTCCTCAAAGTCACCTTCGTAAATTTCCACTTTTATCGGTAACTCTTTTTGAATCTTGTTTAAAATATCAAGACCGCGTCGGCCCCTATTTCTTTTTAATACATCCGAAGAGTCGGCAATATGTTGTAACTCCTCTAGTACAAACTCAGGGATAATAAGCGTCCCCTCAAGGAAACCTGTTTTACATATGTCAGCAATTCGTCCGTCGATAATCACGCTCGTATCTAAGATTTTCAATTCTGCACTCATGCTCTCAATAGAATCGTCACTATCCTTCTTCTTATCACGGCCAAGTTTATTGGCGACCGAAAATAGGTTAATAAGTTCATCACGTTTCTTAAAACCAATCTGAAACCCAAAATAACCTAAAAAGAAGGTAATAAAAATCGGTACAACAGTACTTAAAATCGGTACTTGAATCGTATTTAGAGGAATTGATACTAAAAAGGCAACAATAAGGCCGAATATCACCCCCATGGTTCCAAACAACACATCTGTTACCGGCGCCTTGACAATCGCTTCCTCCATTAATTTCATAAGCCCCACAATATAATCAGCTAACCAAAAAGTCGATAAATATAATATAATTGCTCCAATAACTGCTCCTACATATGAATTTGTTACCCAGTTAGGTAGGTCACCTACATTTAAAAGATGAATAAGTTCTGGAAGAAAAATAAACCCTAAAGTACCACCTACGAGTACAAAAAACAATTGAACAATCCTTTTCAGCATTCGACTTTCACCTCCTTTTATTATTATAGACAATTCCTTAAAAATGAAACCTATCAAACTAAATTTCACATAAAATCACATGTTTTAAAAGAACTGTACAATTTAACATATCAAATTAATTAAATTTTGTCAATTTTTAAACAATTCAACCATAACTCTCGTATGATTCTTTTTACTTATATATGACGATCAATAAATAATTGTTCTTGAATTCTGCTTAAACCTTCTTTTATCATTTTTGCCCTAGCTTCACCAATCCCCTCGACTTCATCTAGCTCTTTTATCGAGGCAACCATAATCCGGTTCAAATCCTCATACTTGTCGATTAAGTTCTCAATGATCAGCGAAGGAAGACGTGGTATTTTGTGTAGAATGCGATATCCCCGTGGCGAAACAGTAAATTCTTGTAAATTAATCGTCTTTGAATACCCTAATAACTTTACAATAACATGATCATCTAATAATTCCTCGTTGGACAGCTTGGTGAGCTCACGTAATGTTTCAAATGCATCTTGGCTTTTATCTTTAATATAATCCTTGATAAGAAGAACTGCTTCTTTCTCAATATTAGAGACCAGTTCGTTCAACTGCATCGTGATCAAACGCCCTTCACTTCCTAGCTCATTGACATAATTTAAAATCTCACTTTTGATCCGCAGCACCATTTGAATCCGATGAATCACTTGAGATACCTCATGGAAAGTGACTAACTCCTCAAATTCTAACGCACCGAGGTTTGTTATCCCTTGATCAAGCACTGCCTTATACTTTTCAAGTGTTTGGATCGCTTGGTTTGCCTTCGTTAAAATCACACCAATATCTTTCAACGAGTATCTGTACTCCCCTTGATAGAGTGTAATCACATTACGTCGCTGTGAGATTGAGATGACCAAATTACCGGTCTGTTTCGCAACCCGCTCAGCCGTTCTGTGCCGGATCCCAGTTTCATTAGAATCAATCGAGTTATGCGGAACCAACTGTGTATTCGCATATAAGATCCTTTTCCCGTCTTCACTTAAAATAATCGCTCCATCCATCTTCGCTAATTCATATAGATACGATGGGGAAAATTCACAATTAATAAAAAATCCTCCATCGACGATATTCATCATTTCGTTATTATAGCCCAGAACGATTAACCCACCGGTTTTTGCACGCAGGACATTATCAATTCCATCACGCAATGGTGTCCCAGGTGCAACAAACTTTAGTACTTCACTGATAAAAACTCCTTTTTTTCGATCACCCATGATCCTGTCCTCCTAACACAACCTCTAACGCTTCTTCGACTGTCGAAATTCCAATAACCTCAAGTCCATCTGGAATTGTCCACCCTCCAATGTTTTTCGCTGGAATAATCGCTCGTTTAAAACCAAGCTTGGCTGCCTCATTTACACGTTGATCAATACGAGAAACCCGGCGAACCTCACCCGTTAACCCCACTTCACCAATGACTACATCGGTTGGCTTCGTTACCTGATCTCGAAAGCTCGAAGCAATACTAATGGCAATTGCTAAATCGACGGCAGGTTCATCAAGGCGAACACCCCCAGCAACATTTAAGTATGCATCTTGGGTTTGCAATAATAAGCCGACTCGCTTTTCTAATACCGCCATTAATAAAGATACACGGTTGTGATCAATCCCAGTCGCCATACGTCGTGGATTTCCAAAACTCGTTGGTGAAACCAATGCCTGTAACTCTACCAACACAGGTCTTGTTCCTTCCATAGAAGCTACGACAGTTGATCCTGCTGCGCCTTTTGAACGTTCTTCTAAAAAGATTTCTGAAGGGTTAAGAACTTCTTCAAGTCCAACTTCTTTCATTTCAAAAATACCAATTTCATTTGTCGAACCGAATCGGTTTTTTACCGCGCGTAATATCCGATACGTATGGTGGCGCTCTCCTTCAAAGTAAAGAACGGAATCAACCATATGCTCTAAAAGGCGTGGACCAGCAATGGACCCCTGTTTAGTTACATGGCCGACAATAAAGATGGCAATACCTTTAGTTTTTGCCACACGCATAAATGCAGCTGTACATTCCCGTACTTGAGATACACTACCCGGGGCTGATGCAATGTCAGCTTGGTGAACGGTTTGGATGGAATCAATAATCACTAGTGTAGGGTCAATGTCATCGATTGCCTTCTCAATGTAGTCTAGGTCTGTTTCCGCCAACACATATAGTTGATCTGCAGTAACTCCTAGCCGATCAGCACGTAATTTCGTTTGTTTGACCGACTCCTCACCTGATATATATAACACCCTGTGAGACAAATTTGCCAATTGTGAAGATAGCTGAAGTAATAAGGTAGATTTACCAATCCCCGGATCGCCACCAACAAGGACTAATGACCCCGGGACGATGCCCCCTCCTAGTACTCGATTTAACTCAACTGTTCTTGTATCAATGCGTTCCTCAAGTTCTCGCTCAACTTTTGTAATCGCTTGTGGTTTTCTCGAAGATGTTTTTGCAGAAGAGGTTACAAAGCCACGATTTCGAGTAGTCGCAGATTCAACAAACTCCTCAACCATCGTGTTCCAACTCTGACAGCTGGGACACTTGCCCATCCACTTTGCCGACTCATAGCCACACTCTTGACATATATATTTTGTTTTCTTTTTTGCCATAGTTTCTCCTCACTTACAAAATCCTTTTAACTTTATTTTATCACGTTTATGGCTTAGAAGTACTTCTATTACCTCTATTATATGGATAAAAGCCGGGAGAATATGATAATCTCCCGGCTTTTATTAAATTATTTTGTTAAACTTCCGCACCTTCTACGGTTTCGACAACATATTCACCATCTTTAACGTCGATAACGGCCTTTTGACCTTTTTCAATCGTTCCTTTTAAAAGTGCCTCAGATAAGCGATCTTCCACTTGCTTTTGCAGAGCCCGACGCAATGGTCGCGCACCATATTCTGGATCAAAACCTTCGTCAGTGATCTTATCTTTCGCTGCTTCTGTCAGCTCAAAATCAATCCCTTGTTCAGATAGGCGATCCGTCAATTGTTTCGCCATAAGAGTAATGATCTCACGGATATGCTTCTTCTCTAGAGAGTGGAAGACTATGATCTCATCGATACGATTTAAGAATTCAGGACGGAAGCTATTTTTTAACTCAGACATGACCTTATCCTTCATATCCTTGTATTCTTGCCCTTCGCTTTCAGTCGTAAATCCTACGTACTTATTTTTGCGTAGTGCACTTGCCCCGACGTTTGATGTCATGATCACTGCTGTATTTCTAAAGTCTACGACACGGCCTTTTGAATCCGTTAAACGTCCATCTTCTAGTACTTGTAATAGAATATTAAAGACTTCTGGATGAGCTTTTTCAATTTCATCTAATAAAATAACTGAGTACGGATGACGACGTACCTTTTCAGTTAATTGTCCACCTTCATCATGACCAACGTAGCCTGGAGGAGAACCTACTAATCGACTCGTTGCATGTTTCTCCATGTATTCAGACATATCAATACGAATGACTGAGTCCTCATCACCAAACAGTGTTTCAGCAACCGCTCGAGCTAACTCTGTTTTACCTACACCAGTTGGACCTAAGAAGATGAATGAGCCAATTGGTCGTTTTGGGTCTTTTAAACCAGCTCGTGCACGGCGAACTGCTTTTGAGATTGCTTTAACAGCTTCCTCTTGCCCGATGACTCGCTTATGCAAAATTTCTTCCATACGTAATAATCGATCTGATTCTTCCTCTGCCACTTTAGATACAGGAATCCCAGTCCAATTAGCTACTACTTGTGCAATATCTTCAACGACGACTTCTGTGTTTTCTTGTCCTTGCTTTTCTTTCCATTCATTTTTCATCTGTTCTAATTCTTCACGAAGTCGCTGTTCACTATCACGTAACGATGCAGCCTTTTCAAACTCTTGGCTTTGAACAGCAGCGTCTTTTTCTTTTCTAGTTTCCTCTAGCTTTTGCTCTAATTCTTTTAGATTAGGCGGTGCAGTATAAGAACGTAAACGGACTCTTGATGCAGCTTCATCAATGAGGTCAATGGCTTTATCTGGTAGGAAGCGATCTGAGATGTAGCGGTCTGAAAGCTTTACAGCCTCTTCTATCGCATGGTCAGTAATCGTTACACGGTGGTGAGCCTCATAGCGGTCTCTAAGCCCTGATAGAATTTGAATGGATTCGTCAATCGATGGTTCATCCACTTGAATCGGTTGGAAACGCCTTTCTAGGGCTGCATCTTTTTCAATGTACTTACGATACTCATCAATTGTAGTCGCTCCAATACATTGCAATTCACCTCGAGCTAATGAAGGCTTCAAAATATTTGATGCATCGATTGCCCCTTCAGCACCACCTGCACCAATCAATGTGTGTAGCTCATCTATGAATAAAATGACGTTAGCAGCTTGGCGAATTTCATCCATAACTTTTTTCAACCGATCTTCAAATTCACCACGGTATTTCGTCCCAGCAACAACCGTTCCCATATCTAAAGTCATAACCCTCTTATTTCGTAAGGTTTCAGGTACTTCATTGGCAATGATTTGTTGCGCTAGCCCTTCAGCAATTGCAGTTTTACCTACACCAGGTTCACCAATAAGTACAGGGTTATTTTTTGTTCGACGACTTAACACTTGGATCACACGCTCAATCTCTTTACTACGACCGATGACAGGGTCTAATGACTCCTCTTTTGCGATGGCAGTTAAGTCTCGTGCTAAGCTATCTAATGTTGGGGTATTGGCATTTGTAGGTGCATTTCCAGATTGTTGACTAGAACCAGCTGCTTCATTACTCCCTAAAAGTTGTAGCACTTGTTGACGTGCTTTGTTCAAACTAACGCCTAGGTTGTTAAGGACACGAGCTGCAACGCCCTCACCTTCACGGATAAGCCCAAGCAAAATATGCTCAGTACCAACATAAGAATGGCCTAACTTTCGTGCTTCATCCATTGAAAGTTCGATGACCTTCTTAGCTCTTGGCGTGTAATGAATCGTTTTCGAACCTTCTTGCCCGCTTCCAATTAGTGTTTCAACCTCTGTTTGAATTTTCTCAGCACCTAACCCTAGCGCTTTTAGTGCTTTAGCTGCAATGCCTTCCCCTTCCCTTACTAGTCCCAGTAAGATATGTTCAGTTCCAATGTTATTATGACCAAGACGAATAGCCTCTTCTTGTGCTAGTGCCAACACCTTCTGCGCCCGCTCGGTAAACCTTCCAAACATCATTTCTCATCGACCTCCCATTATTTAGTACTATCATCGTTTTCAAGCTTTAATCGCTCACGTATGAGGGCTGCGCGCCTCTCATCTCGTTGTTCTGGTGCTAGAACCTCCCCAGCAAACTGTTGTAAGAAGCCTGGCTGTGTTAAGATCATTAGTTCATTTAAAATATTGCCTGAAATGCCTTCAATTAAGTTTAGATCAATACCCAAACGAACATCAGATAACCGTTGCGTGGCCTCCTTCGATTCTATGACGCGACTATAGGCTAGAACACCAAAGGAACGATAAACCCGATCTTCTAATTGCAATTTCGATGATTGTATTAGCATCTCTCTTGCTGCGCGTTCTTGCTGAACGAGTTGTAAAACAACCCCTCGCAAATCTTCTATGATATCTTCTTCTGATTTCCCCAATGTAATTTGGTTAGAGATTTGAAAGAGATTTCCTAATGCTTCGCTGCCCTCACCATAAATCCCCCTCACAACTAAACCTAGTTGGTTAATTGCTGGTAAAATCCGATTTAACTGCTGTGTCATTGCTAGAGCTGGTAAGTGCATCATTACTGAAGCTCTAAGACCTGTTCCTACGTTTGTTGGGCAACTTGTTAAGTATCCTCGCCGTTCATCAAACGCATATGTGAGTCTTTCTTCAATCCAATCATCAATACCTGAAGCTAACACTAATCCTTCATTTAGTTGAAAGCCAGGGAATAGACATTGGATTCGAAGGTGATCTTCCTCATTCACCATAATACTGACAGACTCATCTTCACTGAGTAGAACAGCCCCATGCTTTGTCTCTTCTGCTAAGTGAGGACTAATCAAATGCTTTTCAACTAGAACACGTTTTTCATTAGACCTCATATCATCCATATCTAATCGTTCAAGCATCCCAATCGAATTGTAGCTTTCACTCGTTAATTTTTCTGAGACATGCTCTAAAACCTCTTGGGCATCATCAATTGTTGATAAAATTGGGTACGTAAACTTTTCGAGGTTCCTTGCTAGTCGTATTCGACTACTTAAGACGATATCTGAATCAGGACCATCCTTTTTCATCCAAGGACTTATTGCTTCACTAATAAATCGTTGGAGTGACATCTTATCCCTCCCCCTGATCATCAATTGAGTTTTCTAATGAGCGAATTTGATCACGTACAATCGCCGCCTGCTCAAATTCTTCTTTTGCAATATGTTGTTTTAATGCTTCTTTTAAACCATCAATTTTCCTGCGGACTTTTAAATGACCGCCTATTCGTTTCGGAATTTTCCCAGCATGTCTTTGATTACCACTATGGACTCGCTTAAGGATTGGGTCTAATTTAACATCAAATGTCTTATAGCAATGAGCACATCCAAGACGGCCTGTTTTGGCAAATTGCTCATAGGTCATTTCACATTTAGGGCACTTATTTGACTGTGTCTGGTTTGCATTCGTCGAGTGCCCACCTGTAACAGGTTGTTCAAAATTAAGCAACCCTGACAATAATTGATGAATTGAAAAACTATTTGAACCCGGAATATACTCTCCCTTTTCCTTGGCACATTGTTCACAAATGTGAAATTCTGTTTTTTCTCCGTTGATAATTTTTGTGAAATGTAACGTTGCCGGAAGCTCATTACATTCCTGACACTTCATCAATAATCACCCCTCTCTATCCGTTAACAATGTATACGACAGTCGGTGTATTATTCTTCTTTATATTTTAAAGTTCGGATCATTGCTTTTAATATATTAGCCCGAACGATGTCTCTTTCAGTAGGGTTTGCATTAAATAGTGAACGATCAATCACGCTCAGCATTAATTTTGCTTCCCTTTTTGTTATGACACGTTCCTCATGTAATCGTATTATTAAACTTTCGGCAGATGATTGCCTTATACTTACGCCTATTAATTCAATCATTTGATCAAAAAGGTCTGCCTGCTCATGCGGCTTAACTTTAATTATTCGAATATAGCCGCCTCCGCCTCTTTTACTTTCCACAATATAACCTTTTTCAATCGTAAATCTTGTACTAATTACGTAATTTATTTGAGAAGGAACACATTGAAATTGTTTCGCTAATTCACTACGTTTTATTTCAATTAAGTCTTGTTCACTATTTGTGAGGATCGTTTTTAAATATTGTTCAATAATATCAGAAACATTCCTCATCAGATTCCCTCCTTCCCTTGACCTTGACTATCTTTGACTTTAACTCCATTATAAATAATCAAGTCAATGAACGCAAATAGTTACAAAAGCTATTATAGCCATGAATTTGATCTGTTAATCGTAAAATATTTTGTATACTGCATTGTTTTCCTGTAACAAATCATAAACTAAGTAACGGTTTTGCGAACTAGGAATCTGAATAGAAAACTTATAAATAATGAGTTGGACACTTTTGTCTGACTTGTATTGCTCTATTGTTAGTTTCGTTACGGATATCCTATTCCCTTCTAATTTTTCAATAATTTCTGTTAAAGATACTTGCTGTCGATCGACAACAATATTAAGTTTTAAACTATCACTCTTTTTTTGAAATAATTTGTCGAATTTCGCTAAAAAACGTAAACTTAAAATGACAATAATCGTTGTTAATGTAGCTGCAAAGTACATCCCTGCACCAATAGCTAATCCAATACCTGCAACTACCCAAAGTGAGGCCGCTGTTGTTAAACCTCGTACTGAAACACCTTGAACAATAATTGTCCCTGCGCCTAGGAATCCTACACCCGAGATTACATAAGCAGCTAAACGAGAGGGATCAAAGCGAACAACTTCAGTATTTTGTTCCATATACGTCTGGAATCCAAACAGTGCCATCAACATAACTAAACAGGCACCTAGCCCAACTAATAAATGGGTTCTAAATCCTGCTGGATGTTGCTTATACTCCCTTTCAATACCGATAACTCCAGCTAAAACAGCTGCAAGAACCAATCGAACCATAATCGTAAGTGAATCTGAACTATAAATAGATCCTATAACATCCAAATGCTTCACTCCCTACATAATAAAAGTAAAGCCCATATTTAATGTATATTTGGTTTGATGGACAAATATTCACAACAAATTAAACGTATTAATAGCCCCAACTGATATTGATTAGAATGGAGCCTGTCTAATATTATACCTCCAAACTATTATAATAAAACTAAAAAAACACACTCCAATTGGAATGTGTTTTTATCGCCTGGCAACGTCCTACTCTCACAGGGGGAAACCCCCAATTACCATCGGCGCTGAAGAGCTTAACGGTCGTGTTCGG
>NZ_JAHPIV010000020.1 GCF_019039105.1 Desertibacillus haloalkaliphilus
GCTAAAGCCGCTTAGGTCATTTTTATTATTTCCACTGTCTACTTGACAGGGGGCAGTTCATTTTGTCCCAGCCTCGATTTAACTCGTTTTGTCCCGATCTCTTTATTTAGAAATCGATTTTATTCCGCTAACAAATCCTGCTGCGCTTCTTCACGTGCAGCCATTTCTTCTTTCGTATAAATCACTTTCATTGGATTTCCACCAACAAAGCTGCCGGCGGGAACATCTTTATGAACGAGCGTCCCGGCTGACACGATCGCTCCGTCACCAATTGTCACCCCAGGTAAAATCGTCGTATTCGCACCGATCATTACTTCATCACCAATTTTGACTTCACCCAACCGATACTCCTTAATTAAATACTCATGAGCTAAGATCGTCGTATTGTAGCCAATAATCGTATTTCGGCCGATTGAAATTTTTTCTGGGAACATCACATCCATCATGACCATAAGAGCAACCGCCGTTTGCTCGCCAACCTTCATTCGTAAAAACGTCCGATACAACCAGTTTTTCACTGGGATGAATGGTGTATAACGGGCAAGTTGGATCACAATAAAATTTTTAACCACTTTAAAAAACGGGACGGTTTTGTAAATCTGCCACAGCGAATTTGCCTCTGTCACAGGGTGCCGCTTTGTTTTTCTCACTGATCGCCCTCTCCAACAATCTCAAGGAGATCGCTCATATGCTCAAGCATATAATCCGGATCAAGTGACTTCAGGTAATCAGCACCTTTAATCGTCCATGCGACACCTGCTGTTTTCGTGTTCGCATTTTTACCGCCAAGCACGTCATATTGGCTATCGCCAACCATGATCGTCGTCTCCGCTGATGAGCCAAGCAGTTTCATTGCTTTATCAAGTGGCTCTGGATCTGGCTTTACGTTTTCGACATCATCAATCGTAATCACAACATCAAAAAATTTATCAAGACCAGTTAGCTTTAAGCCCATATGAGCAGTCTTGCTTTTTTTCGTCGTGACAACCGCTAGTTTATAGCCACGCTTTGAAAGTTCTTCAATCGTTTCATAGACACCTTCATACTCTTGAACAAGCTCATCATGATTAGCGAGGTTATGCTTACGATACATCGCAACCATCTCCTCGAAACGTTCAGGGTCGACTTCCTTAAAGCTATCGTATAAAGGCGGTCCAATAAAGTTAATGACTTTTTCACGCGTATATTCACCAGGGTAATAATGATCTAACGTGTGTAAAAAAGAAGAGATAATCAATTCGTTCGTATTAATGATCGTTCCATCTAAGTCAAAAAGCAATGTATCAATTTTCATAAGTCGCTTCCTTTCTGTCTACTTCTGTACGTGTTTCAACTCGGTTCCAGATATAAGCTATCAGCATCGTTAATAAAATTGCGGTAATTAGTCGAATCAGTAAAAGTGGCAACACCGGAATCCCTAACGGAATAAAAATAAGTGTATCTTCAATAACAGCATGGCAGGCAACGAGAAAGATGAACACTAAGTACAGATCTTTTTTCTTAACACCATCTTCTTTTGCCGCTTGAATCATCACACCCGCTCCGAATGCTAATCCAAACACCAGCCCAGAAGCAAGCGTTGTGGAGGTGTTTTCTCGAATCCCAAGTAACCGCGTAAACGGCGACATCCAGCGTGAGAAGGTCGCTAACCAGCCAAGGTCTTTTGCGATTTGGATGAACATCATGATCGGAATCACGATCAAGCCCATTTGCAAAATTCCCAATGCCGCACTTTCAATCCCTTGCCAAGCAATCGCCAACCAACCACTGACTTCTGCCTGACCACCAGTTGAGACGAGACCATATTGTGCTTGCTCTCCTCCACCTTGCCAGAACCAATTGATCAATAATGCGGAAATGATGGCAAGCCCAATTCGAACCGCAAGTACAACTGAGATTCGAACCCCGACTTTAGCAGCAACTGCTGACTCTACGAATAGATTGTGAGAAAACGACAGCATCACCGCTAAAATAAACACTTCTTTGACGGTTAAATCGAGTGTTAGAATCGCACCGATCGCCGCATATAAATTGAGGACGTTTCCGAGCACAAGCGGAATCGCCGCCTCTCCCGACAGTCCAATCACACCCATGAATGGTGTGAGCATTCGTGCCAGCCAATCAAGGACAGGCGTATAGCCCAAAATCGTCACAATCAACGTAATTGGAAAGATAATTTTCCCGAGCGTCCACGTCGTTTGCAAGCCGACGAGAAAACCGCGCTTGAGCGTATTCATATCGTCCCCCGCTTTCTAGCTAATTTCTCCTACTTCTTTTTCTTTTTATTTGTATTCTTTTTCTTTGTCTTTTTTGGTTCATCGTCTAAATAACGCTTATCTGCTTGCCCTGTCTGGCGGCGATAGAACCAAAGTATAATTGCACCAATAATCAAGACAAGTGACATCACCTGCGCCGTTCGTAAGAGATCAGCAATCATTAAACTATCCGTACGTAGCCCTTCGATAAAGAAACGCCCAACGGAGTACCAAATTAAATAGCTTAAGAAAATTTCCCCTTGTCGTAAGTTGACGCGTCGTAAATACAGCAACAAAATCACACCAAGGATATTCCATATCGATTCATATAAAAACGTCGGATGATAGTAGACGCCATCAATGTACATTTGATTAATGATAAACTCAGGCAACATCAATCCTTCTAAAAATTCACGCGTCACTGGCCCCCCATGAGCCTCTTGGTTCATGAAGTTCCCCCAACGCCCGATCGCTTGACCAAGCAACAAACTCGGTGCCGTAATATCAAGCAACTTCCAAATAGAAATATTTCGCCGTTTCGCAAAGATATAGGCCGTAATCACACCACCGATGACACCACCATGGATCGCAAGGCCACCTTCCCAAATCGCTAAAATCTTTTCAGGATGGGCAGCGTAATAATCCCAGCGAAAAATGACGTAATACAGTCGCGCCGATAAGATCGCAATCGGCAATGCCCAAATCAATAAATCGGCAAACGTATCCTTCGGTAACCCACGTTTGACAGACTCTCGCGTCGCTAACAAATACCCTAAAAAAGCCCCAAATGCGATAATAAGTCCATACCAATGAACGGTTAACGGTCCAAGTTCAAACGCAATTGGACTTAATGGTTGAATTCCCTCCATCTGTTATCCTCCCTTTTCTTTTCTTGCACAAACGCTTATCAGTACTCTTCACGATCTCCTTCTTCAATCACATCTGTCAGTCGATCAGAGAATTGCTGTGCGGCATTCATCCCAAGCCTCTTCAAGCGGAAGTTCATCGCTGCCACTTCAACGATAACCGCTAAGTTACGTCCAGGACGAACTGGAATCGTTAGCTTCGGTACGTCTGTATCAATAATTTTCACGGTATTCTCTTCTAGCCCGAGACGATCGTAGGCTTTATTCTGATCCCACAATTCAAGGCTTATGACGAGTGCTAGCCGTTTAAACGGACGAATCGCTCCCGCCCCAAACAGAGTCATCACATTGATAATGCCTAGTCCACGAATTTCGAGCAAATGCTGAATCAATTCTGGTGCACGCCCAATCAGCGTGTTCTCATGCTCTTGGCGAATCTCAACCGAATCATCAGCGACGAGACGATGACCACGGCGAACTAAGTCTAATGCCGTTTCACTTTTACCAACGCCACTAGCCCCTGTCAGCAGCACACCGATCCCGTAAATATCAACGAGTACGCCATGCATCGCTGTCGTTGGAGCGAGTTTACTTTCAAGAAATGTCGTCAAGCGACTACTCAATCGTGTTGTCGTTAATGATGAACGTAGGATCGGCACACCAAATTCATCCGAAGCATCGAGTAATTCCTTCGGTGCCTCCAGTCCACGTGAAATAATAATTCCGGGAGTATCATATGTACAAAGCTTTTTCATGCGCTCGACTTTATCATGATCCGTCAACTGTTGAAAAAATGACAACTCCGTACGCCCTAACAGCTGCAATCGTTTCGCTGGATAATATGTAAAAAATCCAGCCATCTCAATCCCGGGCCTAGATATATCAATCGTGGTGATCGGCCGATAAATGCCCTCCTCCCCACTTAGAAGTTCAAGTTCAAACTTTTCAAGTAAATCATTTGCATTGACTTTCGCCATCTGAAAACCTCCATTATCATCATATCATATCAGCGTCACGAACTTTCCCCGGACGTTTAAACCAATTTCAAAAAGCAGTATGTACATTCACTACCTCTTAACACTTTTTCCATTTTACCATGATTTATCACACTAACGCGACAACCGCTTCTTGATGACCTTTTTCGAAGGAGCAAGGGCAGGGTTCAAAGGCGAACTAGTGAATCGGCGTTCGTTGTGGATCAGCTATATAGCGGATTCTCAGTCCACTTCCTCTCATCAGCGGACTCTCGATCCCTTATTTCACCTAAAACGAACGTTGGAGCTCTTCATTCGGACACTCATTCCGCTATTCACCTCTTTCAACATCTTTTTCCGATGATTTTATGAGAATAGCGTACCCAAAGTCCGCTCCCCCTCATTTTATTATCTTTTTCAGCCAAATAGCGGATCCTCAGTCCACTTGGCAGCACAGCATCATCCTACTCAATCCCCCCCAGCTAGCGAGACCCCAAACGGTGCTAACCGTTTGCGACGACGGCAGTCGGCGTAGGGAAGGCAATGCAGTGAGCGACGCAAGCCCGCCCTCGGCTTGCAAAAGCGAACGAAATTGACTACCCGCCAAGGTCGAGCGACTCCACTAACCATACGCCTTGTACCATCAAACCTTCCCTGAGTAACCCAAAGCGCACTTAAAGGAACCCCCACAATCCACAAGCGGGCACTCACAAACGTCACCAACCTATCCAACATTCGTAAATACTCCCCCAAAGACTGAGCAGCACCCCCAGCTAGCGAGATCCAAACGGTGTAACCGTTCGCGACGACGACAGTCGGCGTAGGGAAGGCAATGCAGTGAGCGACGCAAGCCCGACCTTGGCTTGCAAAAGCGAACGAAATTGACTACCCGACCAAGGTCGAGCGACCACACTCACCAGACAAAGAGCATCAACATACCTTCCTCGAATCATCCATAGTGAACTTAAAGGAACTAACACACTCCCCAAGCGGGCATCCACTCCATTATTAACACACACACCATTCGTAAATCCCCACCAAAAGACTGAGCAGAACCCCCAGCAAGCGAGACCTCGAACGGTGGCAACTGTTCGCGACGACGACAGTCGGCGTAGGGAAGGCAATGCAGAGAGCGACGCAAGCCTGCTCTTGGCTTGCAAAGCGAACGAAATTGACTACCCGGCCAAGGTCGAGCGACTCCACTAACCATACGCCTTGTACCATCAAACCTTCCCTGAGTAACCCAAAGCGCACTTAAAGGAACCCCCACAATCCACAAGCGGGCACTCACAAACGTCACCAACCTATCCAACATTCGTAAATACTCCCCCAAAGACTGAGCAGCACCCCCAGCCAGCGAGATCCCAAACGGTGCTAACCGTTTGCGACGACGACAGTCGGCGTAGGGAAGGCAATGCAGTGAGCGACGCAAGCCTGCTCTCGGCTTGCAAAAGCGAACGAAATTGACTACCCGGCCAGGGTCGAGCGACTCCACTCATCATACGCCTTGCACTTTTCCCCGAACCTTCTAAAAGGAACTCGCAAGACCCACAAGCGGGCACTCACCACATCACCAACTTACCCAACATTCGTAAATCCCCACCAAAAGACTGAGTAGCACCCCCAGCTAGCGAGATCCCAAACGGTGTTAACCGTTTGCGACGACGGCAGTCGGCGTAGGGGAGACAATGCAGAGCACGTTGAAAGCCTGATCTTGGCTTTCATAAGAGCTCAAAATTGACTAACCGACCGGGATCGAGCGACTCCACTCATCCATAGGTAACAACTTTCTACTATCGATTAAGCCCATAATTCCCTGCAACAAGAAAAAAGCTTCTCTCACACCTGAAAGAAGCCTCACCTTTTCCGCATCGGATTAATAATAAACGACTGAATTAATAAATTTAAAATTGCAATAACCACAGAAGCAAGCAACGCCCACCAAAAACTATCAATCACAAACGCATCACCCATAATCCAAGCCGTCAACATCAATAACAACGCATTAATCACAAACAAAAACAAACCTAACGAAAAAAACGTCACCGGCAACGTTAAAATCACCAAAATCGGCTTAATAAACAAATTAATCACCGACAATAACAAACTAGCAACAAGCGCCGCTCCAAATCCAGACAAATGAAAGGCCGGAACATATCCAGCCACAACCATTAGCACAACCGTGTAAACCCCAACATGCAGCAACCAGCCCATTGTTACACGACATCCTCTTCATTCGGCACGATAAAAATCGCCGCAATGTAGCCAATCACAAACGGGAAAAAGCCCGTGACTAACGCTAAAACAATGATAATGATCCGCAAAATCGTAGGGTCCATATTAAAATAACGAGCAATGCCCCCACAAACGCCGGCTAATTTGCGATCATCTTGCGTGCGGTATAACCGTTTCATTACGTACAGCCTCCTTTTCTGAATTCATTTATTGCGTCCTCAGTGAAATCGATCCTGTTTTCGTATCAGCAGTAATTGTCATCTTCGTTTCAGCCTCTTTATTTGATACAAATGACATGATCTTTTGTGCAAATTCTTTCTTTTCTTCAATGACTTCTAGGTTTGGAAGCTCACAGGAGAAGCCACCAACATTGGTTTTTAACTTCCCTTCTGTTTTTAGGTTATCCGGTAACGTTAAACGAATACTTCCTGTTGTTGCCTTTACATCCAAGTAGCACGGTTTGTCGGTGTTTGTTAATTCATACGTAATCGTACCATTAACGGTTTCAACATCGGTATTGATCATTTTACCTTCAAGATCAACCGCACCATTCATCGTTTTTGCCTCACAGCGTTCTACACGACTGCCCGTCAGTGAAATCGGTCCATGAACGGTTTCCGCATACATCTTTGTTACTTCAGCTCGCTCGATTGAAATACTGCCATTGACTGTTTTTACATCAAAAGCTTCACTCGTGATCTTTTCCCCGTCAATTTGGCCATTAAACGTATAAAGCTTAATGTTTTGATACTGTTGCTCTGGAATGTACATGACAGCATTAACTTTAATCGATTTTACCTTCGTCGCAAAACGGAGCTTCTCTTCACCGGGTTCAAACGTTGTCTCACGCAAAAAGACTTGACGCGCCTCCTCGACATCCTTGACTCTGTACACCTTCGCTTTGCATTCGATCCGAACATCAGGGGAAGACCAAGGGACGACATTTAAGGAGCCATTTTCTAGGGAGACATCGATATGTGCTTGCGAAAAGTTTTGATGCTGAAAAATATGGTCAACCTCTATATGTGAACCAAAATTAAAGTCTAGATCAAACTCCTTAATTTTTTGGATTGCACTTTCTATAAAATCGGTAAATTTCGTTGTCCCTGACGGTTGTTTGTAGGTCTTTTTATAGTCATTTCCTTTTTCCCAGTCAACAACCTTTGATACTTGAGTATCTGTTGATTCAGTCGCTTTCTCTTCTTCCACCTCTGCCTTTGGCTCATCTTTGTTGTCATCCTTTTGCAGGGCTTCAAGCAATTTCAAGCCTTCGTCTGCTGTGATCTTTCCGTCCTCAATCATTTTTAAAATCATTTTCCGCTCTTCGATGGTGATCTCCCCCTTTGCTAGAGTAAACATTTAGCGGTCTTGCTACGAAGTTTCCGATACTGTTTCTTGCTGGCGGATTTTTTCCTCCATCCGTTCGCGATCACGCGTTAATATTGGCTTTAAATACTGTCCCGTATAGGAACCCTCTACATCTGCGACCGCTTCAGGTGTCCCTGTGGCAACAATCCTACCACCCTTATCGCCACCCTCAGGACCTAAATCGATAATATGGTCAACTGTTTTGATCACATCTAGGTTATGTTCAATCACAAGTACAGTATCACCGTTATCAACAAGGCGCTGCAGAACATCTAATAAACGAGCAATATCATCGACATGAAGCCCTGTTGTTGGCTCATCTAAAATATAGAGTGTCTTCCCAGTCGAGCGTTTATGAAGCTGAGCCGCTAGCTTCACGCGTTGCGCTTCACCACCTGACAGCGTTGTTGCCGGCTGCCCAAGCGTAATATAGCCTAATCCGACATCAAATAGCGTTTGAATTTTCCGCTTGATTTTCGGGATGTTCGCAAAAAATTCCAAGCCTTCTTCAACTGTCATCTCAAGCACGTCTGAAATTGTCTTGCCTTTATACGTGATCTCAAGTGTCTCGCGATTATAGCGTTTCCCTTCACACACTTCGCACGGCACATAAACATCCGGCAAAAAGTGCATTTCAATTTTTATAATTCCATCCCCACGGCACGCTTCACAACGGCCACCTTTAACATTAAAGCTAAAACGCCCTTTTTTATAGCCACGGACCTTCGCTTCATTCGTCATCGCAAACACATCACGGATGTCATCAAACACACCTGTATACGTCGCTGGATTAGAACGCGGTGTGCGCCCAATCGCTGACTGATCAATATCGATGACTTTATCAATCAGGTCAATCCCTTTGATCTCTTTATGTTGACCTGGTTTTTCTTTACTGCGATAAATCTTACTTGCAAGACTTCGATATAAAATATCGTTAATCAAGGTACTTTTCCCTGAACCAGACACACCGGTAACCGCACAAAAGACGCCAAGAGGGATATCAACATTCACCGAATGTAGGTTATTTTCTTTGGCTCCCTTTATTTGCAGTTTGCGATCGGTTAGCTCGCGGCGCTCAGAAGGAATCGGGATAAACTTTTTCCCTGATAAATATTGACCTGTTAGTGAGTTGTCATCAGCTTCAATTTCAGCTGGTGTTCCTTGCGCGGTAATCTGACCGCCATGAATCCCTGCACCTGGTCCAATATCGATTAAGTAATCAGCGGCTAGCATCGTATCTTCATCATGTTCCACAACAAGCAGCGTATTTCCTAAATCACGCATATGTTCAAGTGTCTTAATCAAGCGGTCGTTATCACGCTGATGCAACCCAATTGAAGGCTCATCTAAAATGTAGACAACCCCCATTAACGACGACCCAATTTGAGTCGCTAAACGAATCCGCTGTGCTTCACCTCCAGAGAGTGTTCCGGCTGAGCGGCTTAACGTTAAATAATCGAGACCGACATTCATGAGAAAACCGAGGCGGTCTTCAATTTCTTTTAAGATCAGCCGAGCAATTTCCACTTCTTTATCTGTCAGCATTAACGATTCAAAAAAGCGTTTCGCATCTTTTACCGAAAACTTTGTCGTATCACCAATATGTTTCCCATTAATGAGTACCGCCAAGCTTTCTTTTTTTAGCCGGTTACCTTTACACGTTGGGCATGGCTTTTCGGTCATATACGACTCCATTTGCTCACGAATGTAATCGGAACCTGTTTCGCGATACCGTCTAGCAATATTATTAACAACACCTTCAAAGATAATTTTATTTTCACGAACTTGACCAAATTCATTTTCATAACGAAAATAAATCAATTCCGTCGGGGCGCCATACAAAATATGGTCAAGCTGATGCTCAGGAATGTTTTCGACCGGAGTGTCCATATCGATATTAAAGTGTTCACAAACCGATGCTAATAGTTGCGGGTAATATTGCGATTTCGTCGGCTCCCAGGCTGCAATCGCATGCTCTCGCAACGTCTTCGTGCGGTCCGGAATGACGAGGTCGATGTCAACCTCAAGCTTTGTTCCCAGACCATCACACTTTTGACAAGCCCCAAATGGACTGTTAAACGAAAACATTCGTGGCTCAAGCTCACCGATTGAAAAACCACATTGCGGACAAGCGTGGTGTTGACTAAAGAGAAGTTCTTCATCACCAATCACATCAACGATGACACGGCCACCGGATAAATTCAGCGCCGTTTCTAATGAATCGGCAAGGCGCGTATGAACACCCTCTTTAATAACAACACGGTCAACAACCACTTCAATGTTATGCTTTTTATTTTTTTCTAACTCAATCTCTTCGGACACTTCACGCATCTCACCATCTACGCGTACGCGGACAAAGCCTTGCTTCTTAATATCTTCAAGCACTTTCACATGCTCACCTTTACGCCCAGAGATGACGGGCGCTAAAATTTGCATCTTCGTTCGCTCCGGATACTCAAGCAGACGATCAACCATTTGCTGAATCGTTTGTGACGAAATTTCGATGTTATGCTTCGGACATGTCGGTCGGCCGATACGTGCAAACAACAAACGGAGGTAATCATAGATTTCTGTTACTGTACCGACGGTTGAGCGCGGGTTTCGGCTCGTCGTTTTTTGATCGATCGAAATCGCTGGTGATAACCCTTCAATCGCATCAACATCTGGCTTATCCATTTGTCCTAAAAATTGTCGTGCATACGCTGACAGCGACTCAACATAGCGACGTTGCCCTTCCGCATAAATCGTATCAAATGCAAGTGACGATTTGCCCGAGCCTGACAAACCAGTAATTACCACGAGCTGATCACGAGGAATCGTCACATCGACATTTTTTAAATTGTGCGAACGAGCCCCTTGTACTACGATATTTTCTAAAGACATCTATCGGTCATCCTTCCGCTTTTAACTCTAATAATAAGTCACGCAACTCAGCTGCGCGTTCAAAGTTTAAGTCCTTCGCCGCTTCCTTCATTTCTTTTTCAAGATTCTCGATGACAACTTCGCGTTCCTTCTTGTCCATCTTCGTTACGGCTGGCACCTTATAATCGCCGTCTTCTTCAGCGACCTGTGTCGCTTGGATCAACTCAGGCACTTTCTTCTCGATCGTTTTCGGAGTAATTCCGTGCTCTTCGTTATAAGCCGTTTGGATCTCACGACGTCTTGTCGTTTCTTTGATCGCAATATCCATCGATTTTGTCACCTTGTCAGCATACATAATGACGTGGCCATTGGCATTTCGGGCAGCACGACCCATCGTCTGAATGAGCGAGCGCTCCGCACGTAAGAACCCTTCCTTATCCGCATCTAAAATCGCAACAAGTGAAACTTCCGGAATATCGAGCCCTTCTCGTAGCAAGTTAATCCCAACAAGTACATCAAACGTCCCAAGCCGTAGTTGGCGGACAATCTCAATCCGCTCAAGCGTCTTCACTTCTGAATGCAAATAACTGACTTTGACCCCAAGCTCTTTTAAATAATCGGTCAAGTCCTCAGACATCTTTTTCGTTAATGTGGTCACAAGCACGCGTTCATTACGCTCCACACGCTCATTAATTTCGCCAATTAAATCATCAATTTGTCCTTCAATTGGACGCACGTCAATCGTCGGATCAAGCAATCCGGTTGGACGAATAATTTGTTCGACCATTTTCGGCGTTTTCTCAAGCTCATATGGCCCAGGCGTTGCTGACACGTAGATCGCTTGATTAATGTGCTTTTCAAACTCCTCAAATTGAAGTGGACGGTTGTCTTTTGCGGATGGCAAGCGGAAGCCATGATCGACAAGCACTTGCTTACGAGCTTGGTCACCATTGTACATGCCGCGTACTTGCGGGAGCGTTACATGCGACTCATCAACAACAAGCAGAAAATCGTCTGGGAAGAAATCGAGGAGTGTATATGGTGTCGCCCCTGCCTCACGAAGCGTTAAATGGCGGGAATAGTTTTCGATCCCTGAGCAAAAACCCATCTCCTGCATCATTTCAATGTCATAGCGCGTGCGCTGCTCAAGTCGTTGTGCCTCAAGAAGCTTACCCGCATCATTTAGTTCTTTTAGTCGCTCTTCAAGCTCTGCCTCAATCGACTTGATCGCTTTTTTCATTTTTTCCTCACGCGTGACGAAGTGGGATGCTGGGAAGATCGCGACATGATTGCGCTCTCCTAATACTTCGCCCGTCAGTGCATCTACTTCAGTAATTCGATCAATTTCATCACCGAAAAATTCCACACGGATGCAGTGTTCATCGCGTGATGCTGGGAAAATTTCAACAACATCACCGCGCACGCGAAACGTCCCACGCGTAAAATTGATATCATTACGATCATATTGAATATCAACGAGCTCACGTAGCAAATCATTGCGCTCGCGCTCCATGCCGATACGCAAGGAGAGCACAAGATCACGATACTCTTCCGGCGAACCTAAACCGTAAATGCACGACACACTGGCAACAATAATCACGTCATTACGCTCAAATAATGCACTTGTTGCCGAGTGGCGCAACTTATCAATTTCATCATTGATACTTGCATCCTTTTCAATAAACGTATCCGATTGCGGTATGTACGCTTCTGGCTGATAATAGTCATAGTAACTGACAAAGTATTCAACCGCATTGTTTGGAAAAAATTCTTTAAACTCACTGTACAATTGTCCAGCGAGCGTCTTATTATGAGCGATCACTAATGTCGGTTTATTGACTTCCTTGATCACATTTGAGACGGTAAATGTCTTCCCTGTACCCGTTGCTCCTAGTAACGTTTGGTGTGTTTTCTTCGCTCCAATCCCTTCAACCAATTGTTCAATCGCTCGCGGCTGATCACCTTGTGGTTCATAAGCCGAAACAAGTTCAAACGTCTGACTCACGACCGAAACCCCTCCTTTATATCCAATCATTGGCGAATATGGATTTTCCGTATCATTCCTCTGTTGCCATTATACCACAAAGCCAACCTTTTCAATCACAAAAACGAACATACATTCCTGATTTTCCTCAAGAAACACAAAAAGATGAATCAACAGGGTGACTCATCCTAAGAACAAAGGGCACTGAAAGAGGGTGTTCATGACGCCTCCTTACATCCCCGGCTTCTTTTTTAACAGCTTCCGTGCAGCAAACCAGCCACCCACAAGCGAAATGATGCTAATGATGATAACGATGATGCTTTTTTGATAAAGATCAAACGCAAATAACATCACCATTGCAGTTACAATCAGCGCCCCATAGACACTGAACGTGACTCGTGTTACCGCAACCATTAGTAAAAAAGGAAGCAAGAGTGCTAACAAAAGATCTATCATTCTAACTGCCAGTCTCCTTCCTGTCTAACTGACATACTCCGATAAGCTAGTTTTTTCTTTAGTGTAGCAGAATGCAAGAAAAGTTTCGACATTCTTGCCTGCTTTTTAAAAAGGGGGCAAGACACCCTTGTGATCGTTTTCTGAACGCAGGAGAAACAGACACAACCCATGTATGTTAATCTTGGTCATCACTCTCTTCTTCTAGACACGAAAAGCAGTAGAGGCGTTTGTCATCAGCAACAGCCCCGGCTAAAAACCCATTTTCACAAAAAACGGTTTTCCCACAGTTAACACAAGACCCGACGGCCTCCTTCATACGACCACTCCTCTATTAATTCGTTGAAAAGGTTTCGTAGTGAATGATCTCATCCCACTCATGCGGCTGTTTTGCACTTGGAGGTTCGGCCTCATAACCGATTCCTAAAATCGCAAGCACACGCCGGTCATCAGGAATTGATAGTGCTTTTCTGACATACGTCTCACGTTCATTTGATTCTACGTCATCGGTCGTATTTAAGACGGCACCAAAGGCACAACCGAGCCCAGCATTAACTGCCGCTAACCAAAGGTGTCCGCTAGCAATCGAGGCATCTTGAAGCCAATACTTACTAACATCCGGCCGCCCAGTAATGACAATTCCAAGCTTCGCATCCTCTAACCACGGCATAAATGGCGTTGTTTTTGCAAGATGAGTTAATTTGCTTTGCTCCTGAACGACGATAAATTCTCGTGAGCGTAAATGATTGCCTGTTGGAACCAGTAAGCCGACTTGGAGGATCTCATCGATCGTTTGTTTTGGAATTCGCTTGTCAAGGAATTGAGTAACTTCACGTCTCGAGTTAATGACTTCTTTAAAATCCATCATCATTCCCCATTTCATTTTAGTTATAAACTAGTAATCTCCCACTTCCATTCAACCAAATATTACCATAGATGACAAGGTGCTACCCGTGGTTAGTTGAACCGCTCATAGGTGCCTGGCACCCAGCATGTGGTGCCAGGCACCAGTTAGAGTTAAAAGAAAGAACGAACCTCCAGATAGCGAGACCCCAAACAGCCAAGCTGTTTGGGGCGACGATAGTCGACGTAGTGGAACAATGGATGAGTGCGGGGCAAACCTGGTCTCGGCTTGCATAAGCACACATCCATTGCTTCCACGGCAAGGGTCGAGCGACTCCGCCACTCTCACCTTATGTGGTGCCTCACCTTATAGGTGCCAGGCACCACATTTTTGGCACCACATTTTTTTCAGTTTAACTGTCACGTTTAAAGGTAATAACCGTCTATTGTATAAGAAGAAGAAAGACGGAAACTGTAAAAGGACTAAATGTTATCGTTAATCGGAAAGGAGTATGACACGAATGAAAAAGTTAATCACAATCCTAGCAAGCCTCATCGTTCTCATCGTGATTGGACTTGTTACCATGACTTTTGTTGGATCAACGGATGGAGATGAAGACAACTTCGAACCAGAACCAACCCCAGAAGAACAAGAGCCAGAAACAGATGAACCTACAGCATTTGATGAACCAACTGCAATTGAGGTCATGCAACGATACAAGCAAACCTTTGAAGGCTTGTTAGATGATGCGGACTCCAGTGGTTTACTTGCAAGTTTTGATTCTCGCGAAGAGGTTATCTCTTATTTCAGTGAAGTGATGTCTCTTGAACTAGCTGAACAGTTAGCCGATTCGTATATTCGCGAAGACGATAGCGACTTGTACATTGTCGCAACCGAAAGCCCGATTTGGCTCGACCCTGAAGAGGAATTTACAATTGAGCAAGTCAACGATGGTCATTATCGAATCATTCAAGAACACCAAAGCGAACTCATTGGCCATGTTGAAATGGCGTTTCATGCGAGATGGGAGAATAACAGCTGGAAAGTCTATGACATTGAATCAACCGAATTAAGCGAACCGCTCACAGTCGAAGAAACGGCAGAGGTCGTCGTTGATACAATCGCAGCCCGCGACTTTGAAACATTAGCCAACCATGTTGACCTTGATAAAGGGCTGTTGTTCTCACCTTATGTTTATGTCAATGAAGATGCCCTAGTATTCGAACAAGAAAATATCGCTACCTTGGGAAGTGATGACACTCTCTATCTGTGGGGATATTTTGATGGCAGTGGGGAGCCGATTGAAATGACGGCAAGCCAATATGTGGATGATATCCTTTATGAACGGGACTTTCAACAAGCTGACGATATTCTCATTGATGAAGAGCACCAGCGCGGTAACATGATCAACAATATTAAAGAAGTTTATCCACAAGCATCAGTTGTTGAATACCATCTCGAAGGCTCAGAGGAATACGCTGGCATGGATTGGGCTAGCTTAAATATTGTTTTAGAACAAGACCAAAACGGCATATGGAAAGTCGTTGCCCTCGTAAATGACAAGTGGACGATATAAGAAATAGGGGTGTCAGGCACCACGGTTATGGTGCCTGGCACCCCTATACGTGATGAATGCAAATATAAAGGCTAGACTGACAGCTACAACACCTACGATGCCACTCCATTCCCCTAACTGAAACGTATCTTCAACGGTTACAGGCAAAAAGGTTACAATATATGTTATAAAAATAACTGCAGGCGTAAGCCACCTTGATCTTTTTCTTTTGAAATAGTAGCTACGCAAAAGATAAAGTGTCATCCAAAGGTTCATCGCCATGGAAGTAAACACACTTATGACCCATATTGTTAAAAATAGTGACTCGGTCCGCTCAAAGAATTGGCCAGGAATTTCAATTTCCTTAACTAATCCTATCGCCGGAAAAACGAGTGTTTTTGTGGATTCAAACCCTAAGGTAGATTGAACGAAGATCACAAAAAAAGCTTGAATCAAGACGACAACTGCCAATGCAATATTGATTGGAGTCGCTTTAATAGTCGATGCCTTCATTTTCCCCATAAAGAAAAAAATCAACAAAAACCCAATCAAGGTATAAAAACTTGGCATAATCCCTAGTAAAATCGGGGTGAATCCCTCTCTCATAATCGGAAGGTTTACATCTAAATCGCCTAGCCCCACACTTGAAAACAGGACGACCGTTAACACAACTAAGATAATCGGGGTAAATAATAAGTTAAGGTGGACAATCCCTTGCAATCCCTTCGTTTCAGCGTAAGTAATCATAAGTAATAAAACAGCTACAATCACTTCTGTTGGCGTTTTGTATAATAAAAACATCTGTATGGCAACAGCAAAAATACGGCCTTGAAAAGCCATAACAAGAATAAAATAGATAATAAAGGCAGCTCCGACGAAGGTTACACCGATCTTTGCGGTTATGCCACTTTCAATGTATTGAAATAAACTTTTGCCCGGGAACGATTTTTGCAATCGACTATAAATCGATACCAGTCCCATCGAGATTACCCCTGTTACAATGAGTGACATCCACCCATCAGGAGTCTCGAGCGCATTAGCTAAGCTTGACGGCTGAAATAAAATCCCGACACCAAAAATAAGTGAAATGACGGAAATCGTCATTTCGAAAGCGGTGATTTCATATTGGTCTTGAGTCCTCATTCAATACTCTCCTACCATTTTAAGGATCATACTACCTAATGTTCCCAATATCACCACTTTTAAATACAAAGGTGCCAGGCACCATTACATGGTGCCTGGCACCCTACCCTCTTACTTCACGATATACACGGTACCATTCTCCACTTCAACGTCATAGCGTTTCACGCAGCCTTCATCGGGTGCTTGCACCATTCCATCTGTCACATCAATT
Organism: Desertibacillus haloalkaliphilus; assembly: GCF_019039105.1. Classification (NCBI taxonomy): domain Bacteria; kingdom Bacillati; phylum Bacillota; class Bacilli; order Caryophanales; family Bacillaceae; genus Desertibacillus; species Desertibacillus haloalkaliphilus. The sequence goes on from NZ_JAHPIV010000020.1 coordinate 16,751, forward strand.
TTCCAGTCGTGGAGCGGGCAAAAGACGTGATCACCACTGACGATCCCCTCAGACAATGGCCCCTGCTTATGTGGACAACTATTCTGCACGGCATGCACGCGATCATCGTTTAGGCGGAACAGCGCGATCTTCTCATCCTGAAGTTCTACCCGCTTACCGACCCCAACCGCTAAATCTTCTACCTTTGCAACCTCTATTCTTTTTGCACTTCCGACTTTACCCAAGCTCATCATCCCCCTTTTTATACTTCAACCGATTTCTTTTCAAACAATTCCTTTTTCTTCTCTTCACTATCCACAATCTCTTTCCACGGGTCTTTCCCTGTGGATAACGCGACCTCCATCCGTTCGATTAACGCTTTACGCCCTTGTTCATCTTCCAAAATCACTTTCTTCATATGATCTAAGCCGACGCGTTCAATGAAATGTGACGTACGCTCAAGGTAACGAGCATTCTCTCTGTAGTACTGCATAAAGGCACTGATCGTATCAATGATCTCTTCCTTCGTTTCAACTTTAACGAACAGGTCACCACCGCGGAGGTCGACCCCACCATTACCGCCGACATAAAGCTCCCAGCCACCGTCAACACCGACAACACCGAAGTCTTTGATGCCTGATTCCGCACAATTTCGCGGACAAGCGGATACAGCCATTTTTACTTTATGAGGGGTGTTAATGTATTCAAATTTTTTCTCAAGCTCAATCCCTAAACCGATTGAATCTTGTGTGCCAAAGCGACAGAACTGTTCACCAACACATGTTTTCACCGTACGTAACGCTTTTGCATAGGCAGAACCTGATCTCATTCCAAGATCTTCCCATACATTCGGCAAATCTTCCTTCTCAACACCGAACAAGTCAATACGCTGACCACCGGTGACTTTTAAAAGTGGGACCTCATATTTTTCGGCAACATCAGCAATCTTACGTAATTGATCTGCGTTTGTGACCCCGCCATACATTCTCGGTACAACGGTAAACGTACCATTATGGTTGATGTTGGCATGCAGACGTTCATTCACAAATCGTGACGTGTGATCATCTTCATTGTTAATTGGATCCACCATTTTCAAGTAATAGTTAATCGCCGGCCGACATTTCGAGCAGCCTTCATCTGATTCCCAACCAAGGACATTCATCACTTCGCGTCGGTGCGATAGACCGAGCTCACGAATTTGCTCAACCACTTCTTCATGAGAGTGATCGGTACAGCCACACATTGGCTCTTTCGCATTTGCTACTTCTGCCCCTGTTGTCAGCTCTAGTAGATCAGCGACTAATGGTTTACAGCCGCCACATGAACGCGAGGCATTTGTGCACTGCTTCACTTCTTCAACCGTCGATAAGCCTTGATCGGTAATCGCTGAACAAATCGCACCTTTAGAGACACCATTACATCCACAGATGATTTCACTATCAGCCATCGCAACGACTGGACTTTCTTTTGAACCACCCTCCGCTTCTGATGGAAGGATCGCCACTTTATCCATCTCTGAAACGTCTTGACCATCTCTCATCATTTGTAACAGTCGCGGTGAATCAGACGTATCACCGAAGAGAATCGCCCCGACCACTTTGTCACCTTCCACAACAACCTTTTTATAAACACCTTCAAACTCATCATGAACACGGATCGCTTTCGTGTTTTCGCCGTCGACAAACTTACCAGCTGAGAACACATCCACACCTGAAACTTTTAACTGTGTATAGACGACAGAGCCTTGATAACCTGGAACTGTTGATGGTTCTTCTGCGCAGATGTGCTCCGCTAACACTTTTCCTTGTTCATAGAGTGGTGCAACAAGGCCGTACGCGATCCCACGGTGTTCGGCACATTCACCAACGGCATAGACGTTTTTCGCACTCGTTTGCATATAATCATCAACGAGAATCGCACGTTCTGCTTTTAGCCCACTCTTTTTAGCTAGATCAATGTTCGGCTTAATCCCAACCGCCATCACGACAAGATCGGCATCAATACTCGTGCCGTCTTTGAAACGAAGACCCTCGACTCGTTTATTACCGACAATGCTGTCTGTATTCTTTTCTAATAAAAAATTCATTCCTTGTGACTCAAGCTCTTGACGAAGCATCTTACCAGATTGCGCATCAAGCTGACGTTCCATTAAATAGTCAGAGATATGAATGACATCAACCTCCATATTTAAGTTCAAGAGGCCACGCGCAGCTTCAAGTCCGAGTAACCCCCCACCGATCACAGCTGCCTTTTTGTATGATTTTGCTGCCTCAATCATCGTTTCCGTATCTTTAATGTTCCGGAAGGCGATCACACCTTCTTTGTCTGCCCCTGGTAGTGGCAGCATAAATGGATTTGAACCTGTCGCAAAGATCAACTTATCATACGGACGCTTAATCCCATTCTCGCTATAAACAACCTGCTTTTTCGTATCGACTTTGACAACTGGATCACCGGTATGTAATTCAATTTGATTTTCTGCATACCAAACGTAATCATTTAAAACGATATCATCGACGCTCGTATCCCCTTGCAACACTTTCGATAACATAATTCGGTTGTAATTCGGATACGGTTCCTCACCAAACACGGTAATTTCAAAACGATCTTTATCTATTTTCATAATCTCTTCAAGCGTTCGAATGCCAGCCATTCCATTCCCGATAAGTACTAGTTTCTCTCTCATGATTAAATCCTCTCCCTTTTAAAAATTAACCTTATTTAGCAGAAGCATTGATTTGCGAAACGACAACATCTTTTTTTGCTTGTTCTTGCTCACGTTTTTGTGGTTGAATCAGCCAATATACCCCCCCTACAAAAAGTCCACCTCCAACAATATTTCCGAGCGTGACCGGAATTAAGTTATGAAAGAATCCTGCAATCGTAATCGTCTCTGGCCCTGGGTGCACAAGGGCTAACCCAAGTACAGTCATGTTGGCAATGCTATGCTCGTAACCTGAAGCAATAAAGGCAAATAACATCCAAAAGATTAAAATCAATTTAGCGGCATCATTTTTTGTCCTCAACCCGGTCCAAATCGCGAGACAAACGAGCCAGTTACATAAAATTCCACGAATGAATAACTCTAGCGTTCCGGCACTCATTTTCGTTTCAGCCGTTGTCATTAACAAATGACTGCCACCAATGCCTGAAAAAATCCCAGACCCGAAAATAAGTAAAACTAAAGCCGCTGCCCCGATCAAATTTCCGAGGTAACACCAGAACCAATTGACGATTGTATCTCGCCAGGTTGTCACCCCCGAGAGCGTACTCACGGTATAAACCATGTTATTACCAGTAAAAAGCTCCGCCCCCGCAAAAATGACGAGGATAAGTGCAACCGCAAAGGATACGCCCATCAAAAGCGATGTGATTGGTGATGAGATGTCAGCAAGCGGTGCTCCCACTGAAAAAATCAACACAATCCCTAGCCCGACATAAGCTCCCGCCAAACAAGCGGCAAGAACGTACTTAAAAATACTAGCCTCAAGTAACTTCTTCTTTGTTAGAGCCATCTTGTTGAGTGCTTCCAGCGTTTCTGTAAACATGTAACCCACCCTTATAAATGATTTGATTGTTCTCATTTGGTTTCTCTATGTTGTTTAATGCGTTAATTTCTCTATCACGATTCTTATCTTAAAGCAGAAAACTGAATATTTCTTCTTTTGTGTCATCTTTTCTAACATGGTTTTTCAGTCACAATAAAAGCCCACAAAAACAACAATTCAAAGCAGTTGTTCCTGCGGGCTTGTATTTTGTGGTCATCAGGGGCAAACCTATAGTTACTGAAGTCGATTGTTGGGTCACCTTCATCCTGTTTAGTCTCTATTCCAACAAAAAAATAACACCACAGCCATTAGTCCATAGCCATGATGTTTATTGGTTTATATCTTTAAAATTCCTACCAATATCTAATTTCTCCTTAACTTCATCATGAGAAATAGCTTTTCCAGCGTTTAATTCTTGAATACATTTATCAATTTTTGATCTTACATAAAGCTCCCTCATAATGTCCTCAAGAGTCACATTTTCCGGTAAACCCAATTAATTTTATTACTAATGAATAATGGTATTTCCACTAGCAAGCCCCCAAACGGTGCTAACCGTTTGCGGCGGCGTTAGCCGACATAGTGGAGACAATGACGAGAACGTCGAAAGCCTGCTTTTTGGCTTTCGTAAGCGATCAGAATTGACTACACGCTCAGGATCAAGCGGATAAAATCATTCCCCATATTCGAGATAGGAAGATTCTTTTACAAAAGAAAAAGCCAGCACCGAAATGCTGACTTCACTTTATTCATATATCTATTACCCCTAGATCCACTGCTTCGGATATTGCCGATCTTTAAAAAAGTTATTATAAACCACTGAAATCGCAATTAACACAAGCGCACAAATCATCGTCGTCACTAAAAAGCCCCAACCAACCTCAGTATTAATCGCAACAATCGCACTTGCAGCCGCAGGCGGATGCAACACTTTAGCAAAAATCATTAAAAATAACACAAGAGCAAGCGTAATCCCAATCGTAATATGCGTCCGACCAAACAAATCCCAAACCGCAAGCGCCGTCAACGTTGACAACAAATGCCCACCAAAAATATGACGCGGCTGCGAAAACGGTCCAGCATACGCAACAAACACAAGTAACGCACTCGCCCCCATCGGACCAAGCACCATCGGATAACCCAACGGAATTGCAATAAAACTTAACACAATGATCGCAATCAAACCACCTGTCGTTGCAATAATGTTATCCGTTAACGCAATCCTCGACTCACTCTTTTGATTGCCACGCATTTTTTCAAAATAAGAGCTGTCTAATGTATGTACCGGCTGACTATCGTCTTTATTAAAACTTTTACCTAACATTAACTCCGCTCCCCTTACATTTCTATTTTCAACAACTTTGTAACAATTTCTTCCACAAAATCTATTGTAAGTGAAATTGGTCACACTTAAAAGAGTTTTTTGACAATTAGATGAACTTTTTTAAACTAAACCGATTATTCTTGGTGGTTTTTAATAAAATCCTCTAAAAAAGAAAAAAAGAGGTGGAACAAAAGATAAAAACCAACCTTTTGTCCCAGCATCCGAATAAGTTATTTTCCTTTAAATCGTTTCTGACACTCTCTAAAGGGCCCTCTTCCCTAAAACGTTACGGTTCACCACCGCAAAAAAACTCAGTTCGCTCTTGAACTAAGCTTTCTCTATCATATTCTCTGTTCATCACGGAAGAGGCTCGGGTCTAATCTTTCTTCACCGCTTCCCTAACTCTTGCCCGCTCAATAATCAATGTAATTTCAGTAAAGTACTTTTTCGCTTCATCATAAGACCCTGAGCGGTTGATCCGAACCTTCAACTCACGAACCTTTTCTAACTCAGAATCATTCAAGTATTGTAACTTACTCAAGCGAATACTCCCTTTCCATTTTAAATTAAACATAGGGACTGATCCGACTGGCCTACTGGAGTAAACCGCTCCTAGAGGCTTACAACCTGTAGCGGCTTTGCTCATTGCTATAAGTCTGTTCAAAAAAAGGAAGAACCCCCCTTTTTGAACATTCTCTTTTACTATACCATAGCAAATTTTCCTATACCAATCGTTTACTTACCATCAATATCAATTATAATAGAGATAATGGCAAATGTGCCTTATGATATCAAAAACTAACCTACATAAAAGCGGTGATAACAATTGTTAAAAGATACTGGTGAACGTATTATTCCAAAAGAAATGAAACCGACAAATGGAATGTTACTTGAACACCTAGCCCGCTATTACTTTTCCACACCGTATGCGAACGGAAGGGTCTTAGATATCGCTTCTGGTACAGGCTACGGAAGTGTCATGATCGCCAAAACACGCAATACTGAAGTGGATGAAGTGATTGGCGTTGAACTTGACCCAGACACACTTGACTATGCGAAAAAGAACTACTACCACCCACGCGTGCACTTTAAACAAGGGAATGCGCTCGATCCTGATCTCCCTGAAAAGATCGGAACATTTGATACGATTTTAAGCTTCGAAACGATTGAGCACGTCAGCGATGACCAGCTATTTGTCAAAAACATGTACCAGTTGTTAAATAAAGGCGGAACACTCGTCCTCTCGACACCATTTGGAAGAGGACGAGGCGTCCCAAGCTCCGAGCCTTATCATTATCATCAGTTAACCGAAGACGAATTTAAAGAGTTATTTACAGACTTTAGCGAGGTCGAATTTTATTACCAACGTTACGTCACCTTTGAGCCTCCTAGACCTGGCGTTCGCTACCCAATCGGTGTCGCTGTTTGTAAGAAGTAATGATCTACCGGCACGACTCTCATGAGCATATAAAAGGATTGTCCTCATCTAATGATTGAAGACAATCCTTGTTAGAAATCTTATTTCACAATCATCACAGGTGCTTGTACACGCTTAGCAACCTTGTGGCTTACGCTTCCAAGTACCATACTTTGGAGCTTATTTAACCCACGGCTACCGATGATGACATACTCAAAATCATGCTCGTTTGCAAAGTCAACGATCGTTGGCCCTGGCTCTCCTTGAAGCATTTTTAGCTCAACCTCAATACCTGCTTGTTTTACGGTATCTTCAACCTCTTGAAGCTTCTCTTTACGCTTTTTCTCGATGATCAGTTTATCGGTGTTATGCAATACATCCGCTTTAGACGTTGCCCCATCAATCGCATAAACGATGGTGATTTTTGCATCCCCACTCAATTTCGCTAGTTCAACCGCTTTTTGCGCTGCTCGAATCGAGTGCTCTGAGCCATCTGCAGCTAATAGTAAGTTTTTCACAACGATTCCCCCTCTCGAATCCTACATTCCCATTATAGAGCATTTTTTGCAATGGCTCCACTCGCTGCGTTCATTGCTTCAAGTCAATTCAAACAGGGAGCTCCTTTTTTGAACTGACTATAATAAAAAATTGACACGTTGTATGTGACAACGTGTCAATTTTTAAACATTAGTGACCAGAGGCTGTTGTGCCTCCCATTTCATCCATTAACTTCGAACTTTCATTATTTAAACCAATCATCGTTACTTTCGTGTCATTTTGATCATACTTCATTTTAATCTTGTCAATCGCACCAACAGCTGAGTCATCCCATAAGTGCGCTTCTGATAAGTCGATTTCAACTTCTTTAACATCGTCTTTAAAATCAAATGAAGCCATAAAGTCAGTCACTGATGCGAAGAAAATCTGTCCGCGAACGCGGTAAACCTTTTTCGTTCCACCTTCAGCCATCATTGTTGTCACATGAACCTTCGAGATCTTCGCTGCAAAGAAGATGGCACTTAAGACAACCCCAGCTAAAACCCCTTTAGATAAGTCATGTGTCACAACGACTGTACCGACAGTAACGACCATAACTGCCGCATCGGTACGTGGTACTTTGTGCAGTGTACGTAATGAATTCCAGTCAAATGTACCGATCGAAACCATAATCATGACTCCGGCAAGTGCGGCCATTGGAATCTGCACAACAAGCCCACCGAGAACGACAATTAAGAACATCAAGAAGACACCAGCAACAAGCGCAGAAAGTCGTCCTCTACCGCCAGATTTGACGTTGATCACAGATTGTCCGATCATCGCACAACCTGCCATACCACCAAAGAAACCCGTTACGATATTAGCAATCCCTTGACCACGACTTTCTTTGTTTTTATCACTGTCTGTGTCCGTCATATCATCAACAATTGACGCTGTTAATAACGACTCAAGGATACCAACAATCGCTAGTGCCAATGAATAAGGGAAAATAATCATTAGAGTCTCAAGGTTTAGCGGGATATTCGGTAACGCAAACACCGGTAATGTTTGAGTTAATTCTCCCATATCACCAACGGTACGCACGCCAACATTAGCGATAACCGCTATTGCTGTAACGACAACAATCGCTACTAGCGCAGATGGTACCGCTGTTGTGAACCGAGGTAAAATGTAAATAATTGCTAATGTCAGCGCTACTAACGAGTACATGATCCACGTCTCACCAACAAAATGTTGTAATTGCGACGTAAAAATAAGAATCGCGAGCGCATTAACAAACCCTACCATCACCGATCGAGGAACAAACTTCATAAAACGCGCAAGTTTACATACCCCGAAAATGATTTGCAAAATACCTGTCAAAATCGTCGCAGCCAATAAATACTCCAAGCCATGTTCAGCAACTAACGTAATCATTAATAATGCCATTGCACCTGTTGCCGCAGAAATCATCCCTGGGCGACCACCGACAAAGGCGATCACAACCGCTATACAGAACGATGCATATAATCCTACCATCGGGTCTACACCGGCAATGATAGAGAATGCGATTGCTTCAGGAATAAGTGCTAGCGCAACAACCATGCCGGCAAGAATGTCTCCCTTCACGTTGCCAAACCATTCTTGCTTAATTGCTTCTAAATTCAAGACAGCACCTCTTTCTATTCAATTTTTTAAGAGATGTTCAAAAAGTTTGGTGAAAACATCGTCAAACTACTCGGGTCTGTTTATCCACCTTCTTGAACAATCACTTTTAGTAAATTAGTGACTTTCGACTCTCACGAAAGTCAGGGTCCGTTTTCAACAAAGTGAACTATATCACAGGATACAGGTTTTGAAAAATGCGATGTAAGCGTACGTCATTATGGTTTTTCTTTGATTTTCTCTTTTTTTCTCCTACATATTGTTCTTTTCACAAAAAGTTCATAATGATAAATTCAGAAAATTCAGTTTACATTATGTGAAAGGGATGGTTATGTAGGAAATTACCACTATTCTAGAACAACTTAGCTTTTTAATCACATACATGTTTTCATGTCGTTTAACACATACTAGCTTTTGTAAAGGAGGTATGCCAAATGGCACAAACTTTAAATGAAATTATGTCTAAAAATGTTGTTTCTGTTTCACCGCAACAATCGGTGCAAGAAGCAGCGGCTTTAATGAGCCAATATAACATTGGTTCCATTCCTGTTGTTGAAAACGGTCAATTACGTGGGATCATCACTGACCGTGACATCACGCTCCGTTCAACAGCACAAGGGAGTGCAGCAAACACACCTGTATCTCAGTGCATGACTGCAGGCGTAACAGCAGGTTCTCCGACAATGGATGTTCATCAAGCAGCACAAATGATGGCACAAAACCAAGTACGTCGTCTTCCTGTTGTTGACAACAACGGTGTTGTCGGTATGGTTGCACTTGGTGACCTAGCTGTCCAAAACATTTATCAAAATGAAGCAGAACAAGCACTTTCCAACATTTCAACACCATCTAGACCTGATCAACTTTCTTAATAACAAAAAGTGATTTATTCCTTTTGTCATGTTAAAAAGACACCCAAAGAAGTTGATTAGGTAAACCTGTTATAGACCTCACTATCAGTCCTATGATGAGAAACTACTCATCATAGGACTTTTAAAATTGTAACGATTAAAGCCCCTTCCATGCCTTTTTTTGATTTGCTTGCCTTTATTACTCACACAACAATTCGTTCCGGATGTGTGTAAATATTCATTCTCGTTCCACGAATAAAGCCAACAGTTGTCATATTTAACTCCTCAGCCATTTCAAGAGCAAGGTTTGTTGGTGCTGATTTTGATAACACGATACCAATACCAATCTTTGCTGCTTTTAGTAAAACCTCAGATGAGATTCTCCCACTAAAAACTAAAATTTTATCCCTGACTGATATTTTATTCATTAAACAATAGCCGTAGAGCTTATCAAGGGCATTATGACGACCAATATCACTTCTCATCACTAATAAGGTAGATGAATTGCAAATGGCCGCGCTATGAACGCCACCCGTTTCCTTGAAAACATCACTATGTTGTTGCAAACTTTCCATTAACTGAAAACAACTTTCAGCAGAAACGGTGATCGTAGAAAGAGACGTTTTCGCCGTTCGTACATCATGATGAAAGTAAAAAGATTGTCGGCTATTCCCACAACAGGAACCAATAAATCGTTTTGAATGTAAGTGTAAGCTCACATCTGGCTTATGATTCAACGTAACATACGCCATCCCACGTCCCTCATCAATGGACAGTGATTTCACATCTTTATCGTACATACGAATAATCCCTTCCGAGGCTAAAAAGCCAACAACCATCTCTTCCAACTCTTTTGGGGTACAAACGACCGTTGCAAACTCTTCACCATGGATTTGAATCGTTAATGGATATTCAGTGACAACCTTCTCAGATTTCGAAATAAATGTTCCCCGGTCATATGTATATACAGGTCGTTTAATTATAATTGGTTTATCCATTGTTTCGCCCCTTACAATAAAAAACCAAACTTAGAAGAACCTTTCGTTCCCCCAAGTTTGATTTAAAGGATTAGCTTTCAGATAATTCATTGAAATACGACGTTAGCTCGCCAGTACAGTTTTCGCAAACATCAAGCAGATCATGCTCTAACTTCTCTTCCATTGCCTCATCGGTTCGACCACAAACTTCGCAAATTCGTCGCAATAGGACCCCCTCCTAGAATTCATCTTGTTTGATATCACCTTCTGGATTTTCAAGCTGGTATCCACAATCAGCTATAGCTTGCTGAAAATCAATGAACGAAGCCGCCTTTGCGTCAAAGGACACAATCGCTTCACGTTTATCAACGTTGATGTCAACACCTCGAATGCCCCATACATCTCGAAGTACTTGCTTAACCTTCTCCGCGTCTTCTTGGCTTGCCAAATTAACGATTGAAATTTTCCGCGTTTCCAATCTACCCCTCCTTTTCAAGTCAGTGCCTACATTTTATTGAGCTGTTTTTTTGTTAAACTCTTGGCCCATTCCCTGTAAGAATCCGAGTAGTGTTGTCATTGAAGCATTAACATCTGGATCTCGCATTTGTTTTACCATACCCCATAGACCGATAGGCTCCTGTCTACCAGTACGGTCTGCCGTCTTGTCTAGCCCTTGAGATACACCGTTTAGCATCTGCTCAAGTTGATCCGGATCCATTCGTCCTAAAAATTGAAACGCGCTCGTTCCATTCCGAATCACGCGATGCATCGTCGGTTGATTCATTTGCTCGACAGCCAAGGCACCAACCTTATCTCGCGTCCGTAGTAACCCTTTTACCATATCGAGAATGCCTGCTTCATGAAGTTCCTCGATAATTTCCATGAAGGTCATTAAAGATTCATGGTTGTCTGCTGTCATATCAACAAGCTTCTTAATCGCCTCTGCACGTTCTTCTACTTCAGATGGTGTCTGTTTTTCAATTTGCGTGATCTGTTTTGCCATAGTCGCCCCCCTCACTTTCAATCAGTTCAGATATCGGAGTGTAATCATCGCGGTCCCATTTTTCTTCTACCTTTACCCCAAGCTGTGGTTGACGATTACCGAACCGGTAATTTTGCCGCGGTAATGGCGAATCTCCTTCTACCTCAAGAACCTCCATCTTCACACTCATTTCTTTGTACGCCGGCGTGTGCGTAATCTTATCGTGATAGCTACTTGTCAATGCATTCACAGCTGATAACTCTTCCCGTGAATTCATTGGTAAGTATAATTCTTTGCCTTTGACCCGATCCGTTACTAATACACGAATTTCCACTTCGCCATAAGGTGACGTTAAGCGAACTAAGGCGCCTGTATCGATCTCACGCTCTTTCGCAAGTTCAGGTGATATTTCTAGCCATGGCCCCGGCACTTTATGAGTGATTGCCTCTGATTGATACGTCATATTTCCTTCATGGAAGTGCTCCAATAATCGGCCATTGTTAAGGTGAAGGTCATATTCGTCTCCAGGAACAAATGGTTGACGCCACTGAACCGGGAATAGCTTTGCTTTACCGTCGTTAAATGCAAACTTATCTTCATATAAAAGTGGTGTGCTTGTTCCATCTTTCTTCACTGGCCATAATTGACTCTCCCAATTTTCTAGTCGATCATAACTAACACCAGCAAAGATACTTGTAATGCTTGCCACCTCGTCCATGACTTCCTTCGGGCTAGCATAGTTCCAATTCGCCCCTAGACGGTTAGCTACTAGTTGGAAGATTTCCCAATCCGGCTTACTGTCACCAAGCAGCTCTAACACTTGATAGAAGCGCTGGATGCGTCGCTCCGTATTTGTAAATGTCCCTTCTTTTTCTAAACTTGGTGCCGCTGGTAAGATCACATCGGCAAACTCGCATGTCTTCGAGAAAAAGATATCTTGGACAACGAAGAAATCGAGCTTTTCAAATGCAGCATGAACATGATTAATGTTTGCGTCAACGAGGCCCATATCTTCACCGAACAAATACATCCCTTTTACCTTTCCATCATGAATCGCTTCAACAATTTGGTGATTGTTTAAGCCTGGCTTTTTCGGTAAAGTCGTGCCCCACGCTTGCTCGTATTTCCCTCTTACTTCATCATTTTCAACTGGTTCATACCCTGGAAGCCATGCTGGCATCGTTCCAAAATCACACGCACCTTGAACATTGTTATGTCCACGTAATGGGTATGCGCCCGTTCCCGGCTTACCGTAGTTTCCTGTTACTAATAGTAAGTTAGAAATGGCTGTACTTGTTTCTGTTCCACCAATATGCTGGGTCACACCCATTGCCCAGCCAATACACATTGTGTCAGCTTCATGAATCATCGTGGCAAGTTCAATGAGCCGATCCTTACTTAACCCAGTTTCTTGCTCCGCATAATCAAGTGTGTATTCCTCAAGTGATTCAACGAATTCGTCATAGCCATTTACCCGGTCATTAATAAAATCTGTATCGGCCCAGCCTTGATCAATAATATATTTCGTAACAGCTTGAATCCAAATAATATCGGTGGATGGCTGTGGATGTAAGAACAGATCAGCCATCTCTGCTAGTTCATGTCTACGTAAATCCGCAACAATTAATTTTTGGCCGCGTAATTTATGAGCACGTTTAATACGAGTAGAAAGAACTGGATGTGATTCAGCTGGATTTGCACCAATGATAAACACTAAATCAGCACTCGATAGATCATCAATGGTGCCAGAGTCGCCACCAATACCAACTGTGCGCATTAACCCCGCTGATGCCGGTGATTGACAGTAACGCGAGCAGTTATCAACATTATTGGTTTGCATCACTTGTCTAGATAGTTTTTGAAACAAATAATTTTCCTCATTTGAACATTTTGAGGAGGAGATGAACCCTAGTGAGTCAGGACCATACGTATCTTTTGTTTCCTGCAGTTTTGAAGCCACAAGTGTTAGTGCTTCATCCCACGTCGCTTCAACAAACGTATCTCCTTTTCGAATTAACGGCTTCGTTAGGCGTTCTTCACTATTGACAAAATCCCAGCCCCATTTTCCTTTGACACACGTAGAGATCCCGTTAACAGGAGCATCTGGCTGTGGTTGGATTTTTAAAATGTCACGATCTTTCGTCCAAACTTCAAAGCTACAGCCAACACCGCAATATGTGCAAACCGTTTTAGTTTTATCAATTCGGTCTTCACGCATTGTTGCTTCAACATTAGAAATGGTGAATATTTCTTTATAGCCAGGTTCAACTTCTTTTGTTAGGTCGATCATCGGTTCAAGCACGTCTTTTGGCATCCCGGTCATATACCCTGCTTCCCCTAGCATTGATTTTTCCATTAAGGCATTACAAGGACAAACAGATACACAATGACCGCAAGAAACACAAGACGACTCATTTATCGGTACATCATCATCCCAAATCACCCGTGGTTGTTCACGTTTCCAATCAATACTTAACACTTCACTCACTTGTAAGTCTTGGCAGGCCTCAACACAAAGCCCACATAGAATACATTGATCTGGTTCATAACGATACATCGGATGTGAATTATCTGCTGGGTACGGCTTCGGTTTAAATTCATATTTTTGGTGTTCGATCTCCAAATACTCCGCCGTATTATGTACAACACAGTTCCCATTGTTATTATCACAAACCGTACAATACAGCTCGTGATTTTTTAAAATTCGTTGCATCCCTTCTCTTTGTGCCTCTTTCGCACGGTCAGATAATGTAAGAATCGTCATCCCTGGTTCAGCTTCTGTAGAACAGGAACGCTGGAGTTCGCCATTCACCTCAACAAAGCACGTATCACACGTTTGTATCGTACCAAACCCAAGATCAGGCTGTGAGGAACAAATACCTGGAACATAGAGGTCTCCTTGCTTTGCCACTTCAAAAATGGATTGCCCCGGTTTTGCTTGGTGCTCTTTTCCATTAATATGGATTGAAAAACGTTGCTCGTTCATCTTATCACCTGCCATCTCTACTTTATTTTTCTATTATCAAGTTTTTCCCTTTTGTTTCATTTCATACCACAAAGTTAGAACGGAACCCGCTCTAACTTTGGTTTGCCAATTTTAATTTTTCTTGTCGGATCCCATTAATATCTCTCTTGGTTAGATAAGCCGCACCTAATGCCGTCGCCAATAGCACAGCAAAAATATAAAATGCAGAATCATAATTGCCCATCGTTTCTCGAATCGTAGAAACAATTGTTGGTCCAACGACACCGGCAACCGCCCATGACGTCAATAAATATCCATGAATCGCACCTAATTGCTTCGTTCCAAACATATCACCGATAAATGCCGGTAGCGAAGCAAACCCGCCACCATACATCGATACAATCAGGTACATTAAAATTTGAAAGATGATCGCATTCGTCACCATTGGTAAAATTAAAAAGGCAACAACCTGAACAATAAAGAATAATAGGTAAACATTTTCACGTCCGATGTAATCAGAAAATGATGCCCACGCAATACGGCCCCCACCGTTGAAAAGCCCCATCACACCAACTACTGTCGCTGCAGCCATCGTCGACATTCCAACCGTTTCTTGGGCCATAGGCGATGCGACAGCAATCAACATAATCCCTGCAGAAATATTGATAAACATCATCCACCATAACAGCCAAAATCGTTTGGTCTTAATCGCTTCGTTAGCTGTCAGCTGTGAGAGGTCCTCTTTTTTGACCAATTTCCCTTCATCTGTTTGCTCTTTTTGAGAGGCAGGCATCCAGTCTTCTGGTGGTCTCGCAATATAAGATGCACCTAAAGCCATTAAGATAAAATAAACGCCTCCAAGTAGATAGAAGGTCATGGTTAACCCCATCATTTCAATTAATGACGCAGCAACAGGACTGGCAATTAATGAACCTGCACCAAAACCAAATACGGCCATTCCCGTTGCTAACCCACGACGGTCCGGAAACCACTTAACGAGCGTTGATACAGGTGCAATATAACCGATTCCAAGACCAAAACCACCGATGACCCCGTACGTTAAGTAGAATCCATATAAAGAGCCAGCACTTATTGAAAGACCTGTTCCAATTAACCCTCCACTAAACAAAACAGCTGCGACAAACGCAGACACACGTGGCCCTCGTTTTTCAACAAACCTTCCAAAAAAAGCAGCCGATGTCCCGAGGAAAAAGATCGCTATCGTAAAGGCTACGGTCACATTAGCCCCTGTCCACCCCAATTCTTCCACCATTGGTGTTTGAAAGACACTATAGGCATACACCGACCCAATCGATAAATGTATAAAAATCGCAGATAGAGCTATTAACCACCGGTTTTTTTGTTTCATTGATCTTCTCCTTTCAAATGTATTCTCGTAAATAGTAGTAACCATATTTTATAAAAGCTGGTCATGTAAAATATCCCAGTAATAGCCTTTGCTCTTCTAACCTAACTTGGAGAAATTTCATGCCATAAAAATTCGAATACGTTCAGAAAATAGAAAAACAACTACGTAATTCAAGGGTGATCAATATGAATACAGTTAAAACAGAATGGTTCGGTAATATAAAAGGTGATATTCTAGCTGGGATTGTTGTCGCCCTCGCCTTAATCCCAGAAGCGATCGCCTTCTCAATTATTGCTGGAGTCGATCCAATGGTCGGCTTATATAGCTCCTTTTTAATCCCTATCGTCATCGCTTTTGTTGGTGGCAGACCCGGGATGATCTCTGCTGCCACTGGCGCAATGGCACTATTAATGATCGACCTTGTCGCGCAACACGGTCTAGAATATTTGCTGGCAGCAACTATCTTAACAGGAGTTTTACAAATTGTTTTCGGTATTTTAAAACTAGCACGCTTTATGAAATTTATCCCCCGTTCCGTCATGGTCGGGTTCGTTAACGCATTAGCGATTTTGATTTTCACATCACAAATCCCACATTTAACCGGTCAAGGTGGGGTTGTATTAGTGCTTGCTGCTGTAACGCTAGCGATCATTTACCTATTTCCATATATTACAAATGCAATTCCTTCAACACTTGTTGCCATCATCGCGGTGACAGCATTTACAATGTTTTCTGGTTTGAACGTATTTACGGTCGGTGATATGGGTTCGTTAACACAAACGTTACCGGTCTTTTTGCTACCACAAGTACCATTTACCTATGAAACGATGGCGATTATTTTCCCATATGCACTCGCGTTAACGGTTGTCGGTATACTTGAATCGTTACTTACAGCGGCGATTGTTGATGATATGACGGATACAGGTTCAAACAAAAATAGGGAAAGCCGCGGGCAAGGGATTGCCAATATCGTTGCCGGGTGCTTTGGCGGGATGGCCGGCTGTGCGATGATTGGACAATCTGTCATTAATGTCAAATCAGGCGGCCGCGGTCGATTGTCTACTCTCATTGCCGGTGTCGTGCTGATTCTACTCATCATCCTCCTTGGCCATATTGTCGTCCAAATTCCAATGGCCGCTTTAGCAGGTGTGATGGTAATGGTCTCGATTAGTACGTTTGATTGGAATTCGTTAAAAACATTATTTATCGTACCTGCTACTGACGCGATTGTTATGGTTGTCACTGTCGTTGTCGTTGTCGTGACACATGACCTTTCAAAAGGGGTACTTGCCGGAATTCTCTTAAGTGCCGTCTTCTTCGTTTCAAAAATTTCAAAAGTGGGTATAGAAAGTAAACTCGATGACAAAAAAGGAAAGAGAACTTATTTTATCAAAGGACAATTATTTTTTGCTTCGGTTACAGAATCAATCGAGGGCTTTGATTTTAAAGAAGACTTGAATGAAGTCGAACTAAATTTAACATACGCCCATATTTGGGATGACTCTGCCGTTGCAGCGATGGAAAAGATTATAGGAAAGTTTGAGGAAAATGGAACTGAGGTTACGATTACAGGCCTGAATGAAGCGAGTACACTTCTCGTCGAAAAACTTCGCCACAAACTAGGTAGTCATTAAAGGGGGAGGCAGATGTTTAACAAAATTTTACTGGCCACAGATGGCTCCGATCACGCCATTCGTGCAACCGACAAAGCCATCGAAGTCGCCAAATCAAATCGAAATGCGACCATCTATATCGTTTATGTCGTCGAAAACTCAAAATCGGAAGTGCTCGACAACTGGAATACACTTGGCGCTCAAGAAAAGCGTAAAGAAAAAATTAAAACGACAGAAGATAAAATTAAGGAAGCAGACATCGATTATCGCGTTGAATTTTTACAAGGTGAGCCGGGGCCAACGATTGTCAAACATGCCAACGACAATGATTTCGACCTCGTTCTCTTAGGTAGCCGTGGCCTCAATCGCCTCCAGGAATTAGTGCTCGGTAGCGTTAGTCATAAAGTGGCCAAACGTGCCAACTGCGCTGTGATGATTATTAAATAAAAGTTGGAAGGGCATAGTATTGTTAATCGCGAATAAAATAATAGAAAGAAAAGCCTTACATCATGCCTGGAGGTGTATACCATGTTCAAAAATCTTTTATTAGCGACAGACGGCTCCACATATGCTGTGAATGCTGCCACTAAAGCGATTGAAATTGCGACATTAAACCGTGAGGCAACGATCGATATTGTCTATGTTGTTGATCATGCAAAAGCAAAATCAGATGTATTAGAACATTGGAACGCCATCGATGCCTGGCAAGGTCGTCAGAAAAAAGTAACTGCAACTGAAAAACTAATGGAAAAAGCAGGTGTTCGTTACCGCACACATTTTCTCCATGGCACCCCTGGACCAACACTCGTCAAGCATGCAAATGAAGGTAATTATGACCTGATGATTGTCGGCAGTCGTGGTAAGAACAAACTGCAGCAACTTGTGCTTGGCAGCGTGAGCCATAAAGTCGCTAAACGCGTCAATTGTCCGGTGATGATTATCAAAGGTAAATATGTTAGTAACATTAAAAATGTAAGCGCTAACAAAGGTGTTGTTACGATCAACGCCTTACGTGACCGTTCGTCATAATCTATGTGTATGAGGCTAAAGTTAGGTGAAGGCAGTACGATTTCGGCACAACTGTCCACTTTTTACTCTTTATCATATATCAGAAAAAAATCAGCCATGAACCTTCATGACTGATTTCGTTTTTCCTATACAACTGAATCTTGCAGTGGGTAATCCTCCTTGACAAACAGCACGCCAATTTGGTGATGGCCTCCCTCATAGAGAGCCGCTTGTGCATAGCGAATTTCACCGGCATGATCTTTCACTTCTAACTTACAAAAGGCTGAATTTTTTTGGAGGCCTTCATAAAACTCAAGATCGGTTTTGACAGGGATTCCATTCACTTTCGTAATCACTTCGCCGACCTTCAGCTTCATTTTTTCCGCAGTCGTCCCTGGAATCACACCGAGAATAACAATCCCTTGCTCACGCTCCGAGAACATACTCGTCTTCTCATCGGCACGAATGCGATGGAACACCCACAAGGCTTCACGCCCACAAATCGCAGCAACAACAAGCAACGGTACGAATACAGGCACATACATCGCCACAGCGGCAAACGCACAGATGACAAGCCCGAGCGCAAACACACGCTTACCAACAAAGTTCATCATCTCTTGTGGTAATGTAGCACTCACCCACTGTTGAAAACCAACCAAAAACGGAACAAACATCAAGCTAACTGTCGACTCAGCCCCACCAATCGGAATCATCGGCCACCAAGAAAGGAACGGAATCGCCCCACCAGGGACAAGCAATAAACAAGGAACGAGCCACAACCGCTTCGCATCATGAGCCCCGATATACCTTCCTCTTCTGCTGAGGACAAGGCGTGGTGATGTTTGCTTGGCACCATATTTCCATATCAGTACCCCTTCGGCAAGTAACAGGACACCAAGAAGAATACCGACGTGAATGAGCGAAACCTCTTCAAGCGCGATAACCCATTGACTTATTGTTGCCTGATCCGTATGGATGAACGGTAAGAGCATTAAAATGATTAATGACGTTCCAATGGTATATGCCGGCGATAACCAGCGAACTTGACATGTTAAACTAATCCCAATATGAATAAGAGCAACAAGAACAATCCATTCAAACGGAACGACAAGCCCTAACGCCAATGTAACAGCCGATAGCACTAAACCGACAAGTACTCCTGGCAATAATGGTTGTATGATATCATCAACGACATCATAGACACGCGTATGGAAGTCATACCGCTCACGCTTCACCCGGCGATACCCAATTAAAAACATGATCACAACACTTATGTATACGAGTGGATGGATCAAAAACTGTCCAACCCCGATTAGCAAATCAACTGCTATTGTACTTACCATTTGCTCCCCCTCAACTTCCTGAAAACTACTGTATCAAATCGAAAATGTACTTTTAGAGCCTTTTCAAAAGCGGTGTTTCCTCCGTTTGAAGAGACTTTCTAAGATTTTCACCACTCAATTATACCTTATATCAAGGATCGAGCGGGCACAAACTTGCAGTCTAGACGTACAAAGCGGACCCTCAATACCTTATTTGGTTGATATCGCAGCCATTTCGACCAATGCGGACCGTGAGTCCTCTATTCATCCAAAACCCGACTGTTTCCTCTAGATTTGTGCTAAATAACGAACCATCTGTCCGGTCACTTCCTAAAAACGATGATTTTGTCACAAATAAGGGCCGCTCTGTCCACGACTCCCTAGAATCGCCGGATGCTCCCGAAGGCTACCTTGACCACAACAAAAAAAGCACATTCATAGCCTAGTCCTAAACTATGAATGTACTTCGACAATTCAAGGATTTGTTCCTGCTTTTTGACTTCGTTCTTGCGTGGTCAGTGACTAATCATTAGAGATTTGCTGTAGTAGTAACTCTATCGCTGTATTTAACTGGCGATCATTCGCCTCATCGCGGACTTCTTCAAGAATTTGCTGATGAAGAGCTGATGCCGTTTCAGCACCAATTTTACCAGTCACCTCAAGACCTTGCGTCTCTTGGAAAGCTTTTACCGCAGCTTCGGTTTGTGAACTAAAATAGCCGTCTGTCCGTCCCGGCTCTAATCCAAGACCTTTTAGCATCTCTTGCGCATTGGCAATTTGCTGATTAATCATATCATACTCCAGCATTTCATCATCCTCGACATGAAGAGGTGATAAGTAGAAATATGCTGGTTGCTCAACTTCAATCGTTGGATCAACACCAACTTCATTGATCGAGTTCCCTGCTGATGTCAGCCATTTAAATAATGACAATTTAATTTCACTGCCATCACCTAACTGAATCGCTTGTTGTACCGTCCCTTTTCCAAACGTTGTTTCGCCAACAAGGTCATAACCGCCAGCCTCTTTTAGAGCGCCAGCTAAAATTTCCGATGCAGACGCACTACCACGATCGATCACACCAATAATCGGGTAAGGCTTCGCTTCTTCTAATGAAGAAAGATAGCGAACTCGTTCACCGCTGCGATCTTGAATTTGAACAATCGGTTCATTATTTGGAATCACAAGATTACCAATCTCATCAACACTATTCAAGTAACCACCCGGATTTCCGCGCACATCGATAATCAACCCATCAATGCCTTGTTCCTCCAGTTGGTTCAAACCAGCGGCAAAATCTTTTGACGTATCTTCAGAGAATGACGTTATCTCAATCACACCAACTTTCTGACCTTGATGTTCAATCAGATCGGTGTAGACCGTTTCATAAGGAATTTCATCACGCTCAACGTCAATCTGAATCGGATCATTGACACCCTGACGATCAATCGTTAAATTAACGATACTTCCTTTTTCACCACGGATTTGCAATACTGCTTCGTATAATGACAGTCCTTCAATGCTTTCACCATCGATTTCTAGGATTTGATCATTCGGTTGCAATCCCGCTTTTTCTGCAGGTGAATCACGGAATGGGGCAACAATCGTTACATTGCCATTTGTCATACTAACTTCAGCACCAATTCCTTCAAAATGAGAGTCTAATGATTCCATAAATTGTTGAGCCGTTTCTCTGTCCATATAGACTGAATATGGGTCTTCTAAGGTGCCAAGCATACCCTCAATCGCACCTTCTAACAGCATTTCTTCATCAACTGCTTCAACATACCGCTCATTAATCAATTGATACGCTTTTCCAAACTTAACGAGTGCTTCTTCACTTAGCTCAACTCCCTCACCTGGTGCGGGGAATAGAGGGGCAGAGCCTTCAGCAACAGCATCATCTGGTTGATCAGTAAACACACTCATACCAGCGTACATTCCGCCCGCACCAATGAGCAGTGAGACGATAACAGCGAGCGCTAGTAACTTACCTCTTTCATTCATTTTATCCACCCCATTTTTTTGCAGGAAAAGGCACTACATCCAAAAAGATGCAATGCCTTACAGCTCATGTTTTAGTATATGAGAAGCTTGTACGGAATATGTTTGTTTCTATCTGCTAAAACTGTACCATACGAATACTAGTTTTGCCTAAAGGTATGAATCGATTGTTAGTCTAGATAGTTCCGGGGATCAACAGCATTTGCATCGCCATTCCAAGGGCCTTCATGAACTTCAAAATGGAGGTGTGGCCCTGTTGCTGTTCCTGTTTGCCCCATTCGTCCAATTTGATCACCACGCCCCACGCGATCTCCAGATGATACAGTCAAAGAATCTAAGTGTGCATATAGAGTCGTCAATACTTGTCCATCAATGTTATGAGAGATCATCACTGTATTTCCATAGCCACTCATGTAACGCGACGTAATCACCGTTCCAGATTCAGATGCATAAATCGGTGTCCCAGTTGAATTGGCAATATCCATGCCGCGGTGAAGCCTTTGGCCACCATGGACTGGGTGTACACGCCAACCAAAGTTAGAAGAATTCCTACCTTCTGCCGGTCGAGCAAGCGTTCCATTGCCGATGACTTGGTTAGCCGAACTACTATTATTGGTGTTGTTTTGACGCGCTCGCTCTTGCTGACGTTGACGCTCACGATAAGCCTCTAACTCTTGTTGAATCGCTTGCTCTTGTTGAGCCAGGACACTTTCGGCATCCTCTAACTCACCTAGGTGACCATGTAAGTCATCTTCTTCCTTTTGCAATCGCTCCATCACTCGATCTTTTTGCTGGAGCTGACCTTCTAAATCATCCATTAATTCCTCTAATTGAATGAGGTGACCTTCTAACGTCGCAAGCTCTTCTTCGACTTGCTCTTTCGTTTCCTCAAGCAAATTCTGATCTTCAATGTGAGCCTCTAGAATGTTGCGATCTTGCGTGGCGATCGTCGTTAATGCACCAATTCGGTCAAGAAAATCACCGAAGCTTTGTGCCCCGAGCAACACTTCTAAATAGTTCACGGAACCACCTGTTTGATACATCGAACGCACCCGATCTTTTAAAAGTGTATCACGCTCAGCAATACGCTCTTCTAAAATGGCAATTTGTTCACGCAGCTCTTCAATTCGCTCACGAACTTCCTCAATCTCTTCTTTTTTTTCACGGATGTTTTGATTCGTTTGTGTCATTTGTTCATCAATTTCACGAATCTCTTCTTCAAGCTCTCTCATCTCTTCTTCAAGCTTTTGAATTTCAGCCTCCGTTTGCTCCGCTTCTTGTTGCTTTTGCGACCGTTCACTTTGGACACCTTCTAGCCGCTCTTCTAAGGAACTATTCGCAAATGACCTGTCCCCACCTACACCTGTAAACAAACCGCTAACTCCTAAGCCAAAGGCTAGAAACACGATACCTGCTTTACGCTTCATCCACAAACTTCCCCCTTGCTCTTCCACAATCCATTAAACTATGAAACTTATACTTTTAAGAACTTGCGTACAGACATGACACTTCCCCAAACACCGACAAAAGCACCAATCGCTAGTAAAATTGCAGCGACTTGAAACCCGTACGGATAAACGGGCAACAATTCAAAAAATACTAATTGTAACTGCTCACCAAAACGCTCGTAAATCTGTGTATAACCAATAAACAATACGATAATTGGAATGAGTGCTCCAAACACACCTAAAAGTAAGCCTTCAATGAAAAACGGCCAACGAATAAAACCATTTGTCGCTCCAACGAGCTTCATAATCTGAATTTCACTTTTACGTGCGACAATCGTTAACTTAATCGTATTGGCGATTAAAAACATCGCCGTAAACATTAGACCGACAACGAGCACGAGCCCGACGGTACGCACTAAATCTGTGACCGCAAACAGACGCTCGACAACCCCTTTGCCGTAATCAATCCGATCAATGTAAGGTAAGTCTTGCATTTGTTCAGCGACTTGTTCAGTCAATTGCGGCGTATCAGCTCGAACAATGAATGTATCATTTAATGGGTTCTCCTCACGCAATGACTCAAACGCTTCCCGTTGCTCTCCTAAACTCTCAATTAAATCATCGAGGCCTTCATCTTTATCTAAATAGACAATGCTATCAACATGTTCAATCTTCTCTATCTCTTGATAAAGCTCATCTTGTTGTTCCGACGTTGCTGTTAAATCGATATAAACACGAATTTCAACATCATCCTCAATTGTGGTTGCAATGTTGTTCATATTTAAAATCAATAGTAGAAATACGCCGACGACAAACAGCATGATCGTTACGGCACTGATCGACGCAAACGTCATCCAGCCATTGCGCCCTAGGTTCTTCAACCCTTCTTTTCCGTGGCGACCTAAGGTTCTAAATTTCATACCCGTAGTTCCCCCTTACTTCGTCACGAACAATTCGTCCACTATCAATCGCAATCACACGCTTACGAATCGTATTAACAATATCCTTGTTATGTGTCGCCATCACAATCGTCGTCCCACGATTGTTAATCTCCTCAAGCAAGTCCATAATTTCCCAAGAAGTATCTGGATCAAGGTTCCCTGTCGGCTCATCGGCAATCAAGACACTCGGATTATTGACAATCGCTCTTGCTACCGAAACCCGTTGCTGCTCCCCACCTGATAGCTCGTCAGGTAAGAACCTCGCTTTGTTTTTCAATTTTACAATATCAAGAACCTTCATCACCTTATTTTTAATGGTGGCTGGGTTCTCCTCAATTACCTCAAGCGCAAAAGCGACATTTTCATAGACTGTTAGTTTCGGTAACAGTTTAAAGTCTTGGAAAACAACACCGATCTTACGGCGTAATAGTGGTATTTGCTTTTCTTTTAAATTCGCTAGGTTTGTCCCAGCAATCGAAATCGATCCTTGTGTTGGGCGTTCTTCACGATACATCATTTTAATAAATGTCGATTTCCCGGCACCACTTGGACCTACAACATAAACAAATTCGCCTTTTCCAATGGTGATGTCAATGCCATTAAGGGCTTTCACACCATTCGGATAGGTCTTTCTTACTTCCTTCATATCTATCATGTTCTATCACTTCCTGCATATCCAACATTAAAAAAACATCATACGGCCTAGCCCCGCTCAATCGCTCACATAGACGGACTAGATCATTGTAAAATGATGTAAAACCATCATACTTTATAGCAACCTTTGTCGCTTGATCACGCCTTACCCATTATAACATCATTAGCCTATATTGTTACTTGTCAAAATTATTACATTTTGATTTCAAGGAAGGAGCAGTTTGACATCGTGCGAGCGTGAGGGCGACTTGCTTTGTAATGATCCCGGCTTATGAAGGACATCTCACACTTGATCCTGCACCATTTTGTCCTTCATCCGGGCGTTCATGGACCTACTCCGCTCCCTTCTCTGAAACAACTTCTCCTCCTCAGTGACCTATCCCGCTAACTTCTATCCCAAGGCGGTGCGAGTAAGCGTACATCTCTGACTACTCTTCCTGGTTCGTGCACTCCGCCCCTTCACCATTTATAATCAAAAAAAGAATACCCTCACACTCGAAGGTATTCTTGTCATTTCATATGATATTATTCAGCGTTTGCTGCTAACCAAGCTGCAAGGTTTTCTGCTTCTTCACCTTCAACTAGGCCTGCTGGCATTCCAGGTTGTCCTTCTTGAATCGCGCTAACGATATGGTCGAACTCGCCACCTTGCAGTGTCGCACCAGCGATCTGATCAAACTCGCCACCATGACAGCTTAAGCAGTTTTGTTCATATGTTTCTTGAGCACGTGCTGCGTCGTAAACCACTTCACCTGCACCCGCATCTGCATCACCATCATCTACTGGATCTTCTTGTGGAACCTCCTCTTCAACTGGAGCCTCTTCGTCTGCTGGAGCTTCATCTACTGGATCGTCTGCCCCGCCACAAGCACCAAGAATAAGTGCTGAACCGAAAATTGCTACTAAAAACTTTTTCATCAGGTTGACCTCCCTAATTTTTAGCAAAATTTGTAGGTGTTTCCCTACTCTGCCATTATAACCGATTTATTCTTTTTTGAAACCCTCTCCGAGCACTTCTGTCGCGCTCGTAACAACAACAAATGCATGTGGATCAATGCTTTTGACAATTTGTTTCAATTTTGTGACCTCCGTTTGATTCACCACGCACATGATCACTTTTCGCTCTTCATTCGTATAGCCACCATAGGCAGACAACGTCGTTACACCACGATCAACATCGCGAAGAATCCCTTGGCGCACCTCATCCTGATGGTTAGAAATGATGTAAGCAACTTTTGCATAGCCGACACCCACCTGAACGAGATCAATCGTTTTCCCTGTAACAAACAGAGCAATGAGTGCATATAAGGCGAGCTCTAAATTAAAGACGAGCGCTGACGTTAATACGATCAGCCCATCCATAATAAATACGCATGCGCCTAGTGAAATCCCGGTGTACTTATTGATGATTTGTGCCGCAAGATCTGTCCCCCCAGTCGACGCACTCGCACGAAAGACGATGCCTAGACCCATTCCAACACCTATGCCACCGAATAAAGCCGCAAGTAATGGATCCGTTGTTGCTGGATCAAGGTGTCTCGTTAAAAAGACGACATATGGCAGAAACAGGGTTCCAATCAGCGTTTTCACGCCGTATTTCATACCACCTAATAGTAGGATACCCAAAATAAACAAAGGTATGTTAAAAGCCCACTGTGTATAAGCAGGTTCAATGGCAAAAACGTCATAAACGATCGTACTTAAACCACTGACACCACCAGAGGCAATTCGGTTCGGAAGTAAAAATAAATTAAATGATAACGCCACGATCGCCGAACCTAAAAGAATATACACATACTCAAGCGCTTTTTGCAGGCCTGGGTTCACGGGTTGATTTCTTCTTGCTGATTTCATGTTCGAACACGCTCACTTTTTTAGGAAATTATGACTTAAAAATCTGAACGTAGTATAGCACCGTCACAACAAGGTGTAAACGCGATTCAGGTAACGCTTTAATGAAGAAAACATTACTATTAGTATGGCTCTCTACCCTCCCCATTATTTGTAAAAAAAAGAAGAGGCCTTCCCAAGCCATGGAACGGTCCCCTCAAGACAAAAGCCGAGGTGAGCCACTCTATAGTGAGACAACCCCTATCATCATTTACTTATCAATTTGTGAGCGCAAGTAGGAATCGATAAATCCGCCGATTTCACCGTCCATCACTGCATTCGTATTTCCAACTTCATGGTTTGTACGGTGGTCTTTTACCATGCTATATGGGTGGAACACATACGAACGAATTTGACTCCCCCAACCAATGTCCTTCTGCTCACCGCGAATCTCTGCAAGCTCGCGCTGTTGCTCCTCAATTTTAAGCTGATAGAGCTTCGCTTTTAGCATTTTCATCGCTTGTTCACGGTTTTTAATTTGCGAACGTTCACTTTGACATGTCACGACCGTGTTTGTCGGCATATGTGTGATACGCACAGCTGAGTCTGTCGTATTGACATGCTGTCCACCTGCTCCACTAGCACGATACGTATCAATTTTTAAATCTTCCGTTGAAATATCGATTTCAACATCATCGTCAAGCTCTGGCATCACTTCACATGATACAAATGATGTGTGACGACGTCCTGATGAGTCAAACGGCGAAATTCTTACAAGGCGGTGAACACCTTTTTCTGCTTTCAAATAACCATAGGCATTGTGACCTTTGATGAGGAGCGTCACACTTTTCACACCAGCTTCATCGCCTGGTAAGTAGTCCATCGTCTCAACCTTAAAACCTTTGCTCTCTGCCCAGCGCGTGTACATCCGTAAGAGCATGGACGCCCAGTCTTGTGATTCAGTCCCACCTGCACCAGGGTGAAGCTCTAGAATCGCATTGTTTTTATCATAAGGCTCTGAGAGGAGCAGTTGTAATTCGTATTCATTGGTTTGGTCGATAAGAGATTTAATGCCGTCCTCTAATTCGGCATATAAATCTTCATCACCTTCTTCTTTAACGAGTTCATAGGATACTTCAAGATCGTCATAGAGTCCTTCGATCTTTTTAAATGTATTTACTTGTTCTTTAAGTGCATTTGATTCGTTAATGACTTTTTGAGCTCCGTTTTGATCATTCCAAAAGTCAGGGTCTGTCATCTTTTCTTCGAGTTCAGCGATACGTTCCTCTTTTTCTTCGAGGTCAAAGAGACCCCCTAAAGTCCGCTAATCGTTTAGCCATTGTTGTAAGTTCTTGTTTCACTTCTACTAAGTCCATACTTTCACCTCAGGTTAGTTTTCAATTACATTTAATTGGTACTTATGTTTGTATAGAACTGTCGGTCAACCCTTGCCGTGGCTATGACTTCGAGGTTTTAAAAGAGCGAACTTCAGGCTCTTTACAACCTCTTCGTCATTCCCACTACGTCTCCTAATGTCGACGCAAACGGTTAACACCGTTTGGGGATTCACCTGGGTGCCTGGCACCGCTTTTTAGTGCCAGGCACCTACTTAATTCACAATTGCCCCTCTTACGCTCCGCAGCACTGCTTATGCTTTTTACCGCTGCCGCATGGGCATGGGTCGTTGCGTTTGATTGTGCTTGCTTTTCTGACGGGTTGCTTTTTCTTTTTCTCTTGCTGTTGGTTTGAGCCGGCGTGCACGGCTTTTCCTTCAGCAACTTTTTCACGCTCGAGGTTGCTTTCCACTTGTGCTTTCATAATGTACATCGCAACTTCTTCCTCGATCGAGGCAACCATCGCTTCAAACATTTCAAAGCCTTCGAATTTGTATTCACGCAATGGATCGTTTTGACCGTATGCACGTAGATGGATCCCTTGACGAAGTTGGTCCATTTGATCAATATGGTTCATCCACTTGCGGTCTACCGAACGAAGCATGATAACTTTTTCAAATTCACGCATGCGCTCAGGCGTAAACTCTTGCTCTTTTTGATCATAATTCGCTTTAATTTTTTCCCAGATGACTTCAATGATCTCTTCTGGTTCTTTACCCCAAATGTCTTTTTCCGTCAGGTCACCTTCATTTAAGACTGTGCCTTTCATGTAGTTGACAATCGCAGCGATATCCCAATCCTCTGGCACTTCTTCTGCTGGTGTATGAGCATGAACATTGCGCTCAACCACCGACTTGATCATATTCTCGACAATTTCACGGAGATTTTCAGACTCAAGCACTTCCATACGTTGCTTATAAATAATCTCACGTTGCTCACGCATAACGTCATCATATTGAAGGACTTGTTTACGAGCATCAAAGTTATTCCCTTCCACTCGCTTTTGCGCCGTTTCAACTGCACGTGTGACAAGCTTACTTTCGATCGGTTGGTCCTCTTCCATCCCAAGTTTCTCCATCATCGAACGCATGTTATCGGAACCGAAACGACGCATTAACTCGTCTTCCATTGATAAATAAAATTGAGACACACCTGGGTCACCTTGACGCCCGGCACGACCGCGAAGCTGGTTATCGATACGACGACTTTCATGGCGCTCGGTCCCGAGGACGAACAAACCACCAAGTTCAATCACACCTTCACCGAGCTTGATATCCGTACCACGGCCCGCCATGTTTGTTGCAATCGTCACCGCGCCTTTTTGACCTGCATTTTCAATGATTTCCGCTTCTTTCTCATGGTTTTTCGCATTTAATACATGGTGTGGGACGCGACGTTTTTTCAACAAGCCGGAAACCAACTCAGATGTTTCAACACTCACCGTACCGACAAGCACAGGTTGTCCTTTTTTATGGAGTTCCTCAATTTCATCAACAACGGCATTGAACTTCGCCTTCATCGTTTTGTAAATCAAGTCAGGACGATCTTCACGGGCAATTGGTTTATTTGTCGGAATCGACATGACGTTCATGCCATAAATGTTACGAAACTCTTCTTCCTCCGTTTTTGCCGTACCCGTCATCCCCGCCAACGTCTCATACTTACGGAAGTAGTTTTGGAACGTAATGGACGCAAGTGTCATACTCTCACGTTGAATTTGTAAGCCTTCCTTCGCTTCAATCG
This sequence comes from Desertibacillus haloalkaliphilus, assembly GCF_019039105.1. NCBI lineage: Bacteria > Bacillati > Bacillota > Bacilli > Caryophanales > Bacillaceae > Desertibacillus > Desertibacillus haloalkaliphilus. The sequence continues at coordinate 46,262 of NZ_JAHPIV010000020.1, forward strand.
CTTGGTGAAGACCATCACTGTAGCGACGACCTTTCATTAAGCGGCCCGTAAACGAGTCAACGATAACGATTTCGCCATCTTCAACGACATAATCGGTATCACGGTGCATCGTCACATGCGCTTTTAGTGCCTGATTAATGTGATGGATAAGCTGAACGTGGCGCTGATCGAATAGATTCTCAATGTTAAAGCCACGCTCCGCTTTATTAACCCCTTCTTCTGTTAACTGCACATTTTTCGTTTTCTCATCATACGTATAATGCTCTTCATTTTTTAACGTGCGTACAAACGCATTCGCTTGTAAGTAAAGCTGGGTGGAGCGTTCAACCGAGCCAGAAATGATCAGCGGCGTACGCGCTTCATCAATTAAAATTGAGTCAACCTCATCGACTAACGCAAAGTAAAGCTCACGTTGCACCATTTGCTCTTTATAAAGAACCATGTTGTCACGCAAATAGTCGAAGCCGAACTCATTGTTTGTCCCATATGTAATGTCGGCTTCATAGGCTGCTTTCTTCTCTTCTTTAGAGAGTCCGCTTTCATTTAGGCCAACTGTTAAGCCTAAAAACGTGTAAAGCTCACCCATCATCTCACTATCACGACGGGCTAAGTAGTCATTGACCGTGACGACGTGAACACCTTTTCCTGTGAGCGCATTTAAATAGACAGGCATTGTTGCAACTAATGTTTTCCCTTCCCCTGTCTTCATCTCCGAAATATTCCCTTGGTGGAGCGCAATCGCACCTAACAGCTGCACAGGATATGGTGTCATCTGTAAGATACGCGTTGAGCCTTCGCGAACGACAGCATACGCTTCAGGCAAAATGTTATCCAACGATTCACCATCTTGAATACGCTTTTTGAACTCCTCTGTTTTTTGCCGTAAACCATCATCAGAGAGTTTCTTCATTTCGTCGCTTAACGCTTCAATTTGATCCACTTTCTTTTGCATCTTTTTCAAATCACGCTGACTTGGATCACCGATGACTTTTTTCAATAATCCTAACATTCATCTATCGTCCTCTCTTGTTTACATTTGCTATACCCGTTCTTTACGTAATGAAATTTACACTTAAACCTAATTTTAACAGGTTGCCACAACTGATACAAGGAAGCTTATTGACAGATTACGAACGATACTGTCGAGTGATGTATAAGCGAAAAAAGAGCAAAAAAAAAAAACGAGGCGATCGCCCGTTCATGTTTTCGTTAATCCTTCTATAGCTGTTTCTATCTTATACACACGCTTGTTCACCTTTATTCTATGTCTAAAATTAGTCTTTCCCAAAATGATATAGTCTAAAACGAGCATTTTTCTAATTAAAAAGAGCACAGCGTACGCTGTGCTCTTCAATCAACATCTTAAGCTTCAGGTTCGATTAAACCGTACTTGCCATCTTTTCTGCGGTAAACGACACTTGTATCACCGTTTTCAGCATTTGAGAAGACGAAGAAGTTGTGCCCGAGCATGTCCATTTGGAGGATTGCTTCCTCAGCATCCATTGGCTTTAAGTTGAAACGCTTCGTACGCACCACTTCAATTTCATCATCATCTTCTTGTACCTCTGTTGGTTCAAGGTCATTTTTAAACATATATTTTAGACTGCCTTCTTGGCGGAATTTTCGATTTACCTTTGTTTTATGCTTACGAATTTGTCGCTCAAGCTTCTCAACCACAAGATCAATCGCAGCATACATATCTGCATGTATTTCCTCAGCACGTAGCAATAATTGCGGTAACGGGATCGTTACTTCAATCGCCTGCTGGTTATTTAACACTTGCATATTTACATGTACGTCAGCTATTGGTGTTGTATCAAAATAACGCTCAAGCTTCCCCACTTTTTTCTCTACATAACCTCTTAAAGCTGGAGTTATGTCTAAGTTCTCACCACGAATGTTATAGTTCATAATCAAAACTCCTCCTTTCATAATATATATATTCTACATACCCACTCCTTACCCCTTTTAAAACAGAGATAAAACATTGTCCAATTTGTGAATTCAGCCCCGTGATTTCAGTCTTTGCGCACTGCAAAAAACCACCCCAACGAGTGAGGTGGTTGTATGTGCGCTATTATTCAAATCCTTCAAATTAGGAATGTGAATTAAAGCTTGTTTACGTTTGCTGCTTGTGGTCCACGAGCACCTTCAACAATTTCAAATTCTACTTCTTGACCTTCGTCAAGTGATTTGAACCCTTCAGCATTGATTGCTGAGAAGTGTACAAATACGTCATCTCCGTCTTCACGCTCGATGAATCCAAAACCTTTTTCTGCATTAAACCATTTTACTTTACCTTGCATTCTTTCACATTCCCTTCGTAAATAAAAATCGTTGTGGAAGAATTTCCACACTTTTACTATAGCAAATCCATATCCTTCCGTCAAATCATTTTAAAGGCAATCTTTTGACAAATTTTTTATTGGTAGCGTTACCATTGCCTTAACAAGCGCACCGAAACGTTCTTCCAATTTTATACAATTTGTATTCAGAGACCAATTGACACGTACTTCGTCTCAAGGAATGGCTCAATTCCGTGATGACCACCTTCACGCTCCAAACCACTCTCTTTCATTCCGCCAAACGGGGCTTGAGCGACAGAAGGTAATCCATCATTCCAGCCGACGATGCCATAGTCTAATGCTTCAACGACTTTCATTCCTCGTGACAGTCCCTCACTATATACATAAGCCGCTAAACCGTATGGTGTTTGGTTCGCTAATTGCACCGCTTCCTCATCGGATTGAATCAGTTGAATCGGTGCAACCGGGCCAAACGTTTCCTCGTTCATAATCAGCATCGAATCTCTCACATCTTTTAGAATGGTTGGTTTATAAAAATAAGCACCTTCCTGCTCAAAACCTGATCCACCAGTCACAAGTTTCGCTCCTTGCTTCAGTGCATCTTGGACATGGCGATCAACCTTTTCGTAAGCCGATTGGTTAATAAGCGGACCAATATGAACGTTGTCATTGCTACCATCACCGACGATGAGCTTATCGACTTCCTGGTTGAATTTCTCGATGAACGCGTCATAAATCTTCGGCTGAATGTATATACGATTGGCACAAACGCACGTCTGACCAGCATTGCGGAATTTCGAAGCGACAACACCTTGAACCGCTTTATCAACATCCGCATCATCTAAAATGATAAATGGCGCATGACCGCCTAATTCAAGTGATAGCTTCTTGACATTATCAGCTGCTTGGCGCATTAACAGCTTACCCACTTCGGTCGAGCCCGTAAACGTCACCTTTTTGACAATCGGATTTTCCATGAGCTCTGTCCCAATCACATCCGGGGCACCGGTGACGATGTTAAAGACCCCTTTTGGGAAACCAGCTTCCTCTACTAGCTCTGCAATGCGAAGTGCCGTTAACGGCGTATCTTCTGCAGGTTTTAAGACAACCGTACATCCTGCCGCAAGCGCTGGTGCGACTTTTCGCGTAATCATCGCCGCTGGGAAGTTCCATGGCGTAATGGCCGCGACGACACCGACGGGCTGTTTCCAGACGTGCAAGCGCTTATTGTCATGACTTGCTGGAATCGTCTCCCCATAAACGCGCTTTCCTTCTTCTGCATACCACTCAATAAATGACGCCCCATAACCGACTTCCCCAGCAGCTTCTTGTTTTGGCTTCCCCATCTCTTTTGTAATCAACTCCGCCAGTTCATCGCTATGATTCACGACAAGCTCGTACAGTTTCTTTAAGTAACTCGCCCGTTCATTTGCCGTTTTTTTCGACCAACCTTTAAATGCTTCATTGGCAGCTGCGATTGCTTGCTTTGTTTCACTTTTGCCACCATTCGGTACAGATCCGATGACCTCTCCAGTCGCTGGGTTCGTTACTTTGATACGGTCTAAATCCGCTCCAATCCATTCCCCATTGCAATACATATTTTTATCAATCAATGTCCTCCATCCCTTCTTTTAAAAATTGATAGCCATAAGATCAAGTTCAATTAATGTTTTTCAATGGCTACACTCGCTGCGTGCTTGCTAGCGAAAAACACTCCTAACAAGCTTTTAAAAAGCTGCAGCGATTCCGCTCATTGCTTCAATGTCTGTTCAAACGAGAAAACATCCTTTTTGAACAGACTCTATAAGAAACTATTCCCGACTCTCGTCCCGAATTCCTCTTCATAGTGTCAATGAAACTACAAAATTGAGTATCACTTGAACACCAAAGTAGTTAACACTTAAAAAACGTTATTAACTGAGTTATGTAGTTAATTTGGACTATTAACCCTCTCTGTTTTATGTGTCTTTTTTACTAAAAATTAGTTGATTTATTTTGAAGATTCACTTAAAATAAAGACAGTTCACAACCTGACGCTTCTTGTCGGATAAAGAGATGTGAACATCCCCCGTATACAGCCTCCATATGTTTACATACTCCCCTTTACTAACGCTGTATACATTCAAGTTGCATGTTCGATTAGAAGTTAGAAGAGTTTTATCCCTCCTGCAACTACAATGACTAATCCTGTAACTTGTTGAAGCGGTTCATTTGTAACGGACGAAACTTAGATAGGTCAGATACTCCCTGTTTATGACTACATAATGAACCTACTAGCCAAATCCAATACAACTGAGTCGTTTTTTTGTTGTAAAAAAGTAAAAAAAATAGACCACATTGGGTCAATGTTTGTCTGCTATGATTCCATTTGCTCCCCGTGGATACTTTCCCCATTTCCATTACGCCCTAACCGCTTCTATTAATCATGGTTAACTACGATAAACGTCCTACGATCATTGAATTTGATCGTAGGACGTTTATCAATTTTATCTGCCGACTATAATTGTTGTTTTACATTTTCTAGGCGTTCAACTGCCGTTTCATACTTCATATCAATATGGGTGACGAGATTAAATATCATATGTTGGCTTGAGTCACTTCTCATATAATAAAACACGGTTGGCTTTTCATGCTTAAGAACCGCCATTAATTCTGCGGTAGGTAGTGTCACTTTTTTCGGTTTAATCCGCAAAAAATAGACGACGAAATTTTTGAATTTTGGCACTGAGGTACGATTATCTGGAAGATCGTTAATTAACGTTTCAAATTTATCTAATGCATGTTTTAACTCTAAGTCTGATTGGTTCAATTCTCTCGACTCCTTCTATTGCTATCTTACTTTCACTAAAGGAGTTGTCGTTTCTGCTTGGCAGCTGGCTAACATTGGCTTCACTCGCCTTTAGTTCCTTTAGCTTTGCGTCCTTACCTTTCAATAAGTTTGCCTTTTTCGGTTATTGTAGAATTATATCGAAAGTTGTCGGATGAGTAAATATCTATTCTTATAAAATAAAAAAAGGATAGGGGGGGCTGATATAAGCTCCTCCCTATCCTTCCCGAGTTACTCTTCTACTATTTCTTTTTATCAAAAAACACACCATCAGCGGTCGGTCCATCGTACGGATTTTCATATTTCATGCCGGTTTTCTTTTTCTGTTTCAATCCGTTGATATCGGTCTGAATTTGCTGTTTCAGCTGCGCAAGTCTCGTATTAATGCGCTTATTCAACTTGATAATTTCAGCCCCAAGCTTTTTCTCCGCTTCTGTGTAATCACCAGGTAACTCCTTCATTAGCTCTTCACGCTTATCGAGAAAGTCATCGACCTTTTCGATATAAGACTCGCGCGCCTCTTCATCAGGGAACGGTTGCTGCAAGTGATCATAAAATTGCTTGGAAACGATGTAGAGCTTCTTGACGGCAGACACTACGCTTGCTCCCCAGCACCGTGACGGTTTTGACGATCGATTTTAATGACTTCTTTCCACGTATCACGGAATTGCTCAACAAAAGTTTCAGCCTGCGAAAGCGCCTCAAGGTCATTTTTCACATTCGCTTCAACGAGTTGATTTAAAATGAAGTCATACATCCGCAGCATATTTTGAGCGACTTCTGTATCGGTTTTTAACGTAATCATCAACTCACGAATGATGTTTTGTGCTTTTGTTAAATTCGTGTTACGCGCTTCAATGTCATTTTCGTTGATCGCTGTTTTCGCTTGGCGAATAAACTTCAAACAACCATTATAAAGCTTCAACGTCAACTCCCCAGGCGAAACGGTGTTCATCGCTTTTTGCTGATAACTTGCGTATGGGTTTGCATTTGCTTGCTTCGTCGTGCTTGCCGTTTGCCCAACTTGGGTTTGTTGTTGTGCTGCTGGGCGCGTTGCTTGTTGCGACGATGTTGCGCTCGTTTGTGGTGTTGCTGTCGGTTGCTGCGGTCTTGCTACCGGCTGTGCCTGACTTGTGGCACCATCTTTTTTTGGGGCATTGGGTTTCATTTGCTTCCGATATGCCTCATACGGATTATTCATTGCCAATTGTGACACCCTTTCTATAAAACGATTTATCTATCGAATGACCTCTACGATCTATTATAGAGCTTGTTTAAAAAGTGTTTGCAATGGCTCCACTCATTGCCTCAAGTCTGTTCAAACGGGGGGAAAACACCCCTTTTTGAACAGACTCTTATAATGAAAACTTTTATTGTTACATGTAACATTCGTGTGAAACGAGCCTACCACATACCGTTCCCCATAAACGAGAACAGCTGATCCGCTTGTGCATTGGCACGTTGCATCGCTCGTTCCATCGCCGTAAATTGATTCCAATAACGCTCTTCGATTTGTTGTAAGCGTCGCTCGAAGTTGGAAATGCGGTCTTCTACTGAATTAATTTCACGTCCAATGGTAAACTGGTGATTGCCTCGACTATCATTCCCTGCTCGACTCTCTACGCTTCTAATTGTACTCGAAATGGTAGACCGTAAGCGACGTGCAATTCCTTTTTCACTATTTTCATTACCATTTGCCATGAACAGTTGATAGACCGAGTCAGGATCTTCTTCAAGAGCTGAACGTAATTTATTTTCATCAATTTCTAACATACCATTTTGACGGTAATCACTAGATGGGGAGATACCAATCTTCGATAAAAGGTTAAAATCTCCGTTGATCCCTTCACCACTCACCGTGTTGTAAACATCCATCCGAAACTGATTCAAGCCATTTCTTAACAGAGGATCGTTACGTAAAAGCCCACTTTGAGCCTTCTCTTCCCATAGCTCAACTTCGCGATCGGACATTGCACGTTTTTCTTCTTCAGATAACGGATGATAATCCCGATGGCGTGGTTCACGGGTCTTTTCATTGATTGCAAGAATGAGCTCATTATATTGGTTTACAAACTCTGTGATCGAGTCGACCACTTTATCCGTTTCATTCACTGCATTTAAGGTTACTGATCCATTTTCAAACGTATCCTTTAACGTAAATGTTACCCCATCAATTGTAAACGTATTAGATGAGCGTTCAGTTTCCAGCCCATTAATTGTAAACTTAGCATTTTGACCTTCATTTTCATTGACTTCATCAAAATTTAGAACATCTCTGAAGAAGTTATTTTCACCAACAAATTCAATACTAGCACCTACGCCGGCTTCTGTACGATTTAAAACGACTTTATCATTATGTTCGTCATAAAAAGCACTTACATCAGCAGAAGAGTTATTAATACGATTTAACATCTGATTTAACGATTGTGTCCCATCAAATGTAAAGTCTACAACCTCGCCCTCAAAGTCAGTGATTCCTAATTCAAGATAATTATAGTCATAATTTGCTTCGATGGTACTTCCCTTCTCTAATGGATCGCCACCAAAAATAAGTTCTCCAGTGTCAATGTTGACAAAAACCTCATTATCGCCAATATTTTCCCGATCATAGGTTATGTTGTAATTTGCTACCTCACCAGGCTCTCCATCTACACCCGGTTTTGTCACAGAAATAACATCGTTTGTAGATAGTGTTGTAGAATCAATCGCACCTTTTGATAAACGGAAAGTATTTCCATCCCTAGAAACATTAATTTCATCTTGTTGAGTATCTTGTTGCCAAGTGATCTGATTTTGAAACTTATCTCTTTGACTCCATATACTTTTCGACGGATCAATTTTATTATTTTCGTCAGCAGAAATTGCTGCCTCACTTATGTTCGATGCACTTGTGGCCAAACGATCTACACTAGTAATCGTATAAGATGTACCTCCCGCTGAAGCAGTCGCTGTAGCTGATACTTTAGAAGTATCTGAGCTCATAACTGTCTTTGGCATAAATGTACTTCTCATAAACATGTTATTAAAAATAAAATCATCAAATTTCTTCAACAATCGATTCATTTCTCGATAGTCATCACGTTTCCACTCTAACGTTTGACGTTGTTGTGTTAATTTATCTAATGGCATCCGCTCTGCGCGCATTAAATCATCAATGATTTGCTGCGTATCCATTCCTGTCGCAAGCCCTCCAATTCTCATGCCACCCCACCTTACCTTTCCGATATACTGTTGTCAGATTAAATTTTGTATGTATTCTATATATCGGCAGGTGTGATCACTTTTTTAATAGAAAAATGAGGCTAGGACAAAAGGTTGTTTTTTCCTTTTGAACTGCCCCCTGTCAAGTAGACAGTGGAAATAATAAAAATGACCTAAGCGGCTTTAGCTCTATATTCTAT